>QNFD01000218.1 GCA_003645435.1 Gammaproteobacteria bacterium
CTTACGCAGGGGTTCAGCTTTGTAGATCGGGGTATAACGTGGGTCGAGGGTTTCGGTATAAAACAAACAGGATTCTGCGCAGATTCCGCAATGAACACAACTGGAGAAAAAGGATTTAACCTTGGTATCTATTTTTGTTCGCAAAGCCTGCAAACCGGGTTCCGTTGTTTCACTCATCGATGGTTCCTTAATTTTACTACTTGTTCAAATCCGCCAAAATTTTCAGGAATTAATGCCCCGGCGTCCAAACCAGGCACCGGTAAAGGCCCTGCTCGGTATGAAGGTAAAGGTATGCATTAATCGACTGAATGGAAAATATATCAGGAACAATTCGACGCTAAAGCGATGCAAAAGGCGAAGTTCTTCGAAGGATTCGAGTAGTGCCAGGCAACCGGTTAACATTACCACGAAGGTTAGAATTGAACCTACATGGTCACCCGTGGTGGAGATTAAACGAGTTACCAAATTTGATACCCGGTGTAACCACAGCATCAACAAGCCCAGAAACGCAAACTGGGATGCAACGATAAACGCCCAGTGCGGCATTGGTGTCCAGCTAAATCCAAGAAAGTGTTCGTCTAAAAAACGAACATGGGGTGCGGCAAAAAATAATACCGCGAATAACCCGAGGTGGAACATATAACCCGCAATAATTTGCAGGCTCACCTGGGATGCCATGCCTTTATGCGGGATAAAACGGCTGAAAACTGTTTTTACAGCACCGGAAGCCGCCGAACCACGCGCTACCGACAGGTCAGTGGTTCGCTTCCCAAAAATCAGGGGCACTAGTCTCCATATGACCCCTATCGTAAAAACAGTCAGCGAGAAATACCACAAGGGTCCGTCGATAAACTCCATCATGACCTGGCCCCGTCACCGGCGGACGACGAACTAGTCACGCTAGCGGGCCCTGTCTTACCCTGCAACCTGGCATAATCTTCGGCCGAAATAACTTTGCCGTTTTCATGACATTGCTTTGCCCAGCGGTCATGGTGCGCCTCTGCCCATTTAATATCGACATAGCCCGTATTCATACCTTCTTTGGTACCTTCGGTACCCGCTGTCGCCAGATATATATGCCCGAAAGAAACTGCAATCAGGAGAATGGCGGTACTCGCGTGCACCACTTGGGATAACTCCATGATTAATCTACCCTGGCCGAAGTTGGGTGAAACCAGGATGAGGCCGCTCGCTGAAATCACCAGGCCGATTAAAATAACTATCCAGTACCAGGTTTTTTCACCCATATTAAAAAATCCGCCCGAGGCATGTGACTTGCCTATCATGCCGCCACCTTTTAACAACCAGGTCATATCACCCCTGGCATAAATATTTCGTTTTACGAAACTAAACAACATGAGTAACAACGAGACCAGAAATATTGGTCCGAACAGATTATGTCCTTCCTTGCTTGATGAAGCCAATACCGAGAAAATATCGTGACCCAGAACAGGAATCAGAAGCGTTCGTCCAAATAGTAAAGTCAGACCGGTGACAGCGAGAAAAATGAATACTATGGCCAGAACCCAGTGTAAAACTCGTTCGTAGTCGCTAAACCGAAACACCATCTTCCCTGACAACCCGCCTTCAATCCTGATTTTTCCACGAACCGCATAAAACAATAAAATCAGTGCGGCAACACCCACCAATACGATTTGCCCGTATTCAACCAGCTTACTGACCCGGAACCTGGTCCATCTATCTGCCTGGGGATTTATTAGTATACCGCTATCAACACCCTTGACCTGGCTGGTACCTTCGATTGCCATATCCCTTTGCCTTACCTGGCGCCATAAATCAGTACCCGGATTGGCAACTATCACAGCCCGTTCACCGATACCCTCATCCGTCGCCGCGGATAATGTCAGCGGCATGGACATAAACAATAAAACCATCAATACCGATACGAATTTCAAAGCAAGCTCCACTTTTCCGGATAAGACGTGATTGACCACTGAATCAAATTTAGTGCTTCAGTTACGATACCGATACTTCCCTGTATCGATCCTGGTTTATGCTAATGGGGAAGCCTGTTCAACCATCTCCCACCTACGCACAGATACCTAGGTGCCCAACTTGGATTTATCGTATGCAACACCCCAGTTAAGCACGCTGGCGCCCCGGTTAATAATCCGCTTTCGGTAAATATCGGAAAGAATATTTGCATCGCCGGCCAGTAACGCCTTGGTCGAGCAAAATTCGGCACAGATTGGCAGTTTACCTTCTGCCAACCGGTTACTGCCGTACTTCCTAAACTCATCAGAGCTATTATCCACTTCCGGGCCACCGGCACAAAAGGTGCACTTGTCCATTTTACCACGCGAAGCAAACGCTGCCGCCTCAGGAAATTGTGGCGCACCGAAAGGACAGGCGTAAAAGCAGTAACCGCATCCGATACAGATATCTTTATCGTGCAATACGACGCCGTCATCGGTCGTGTAAAAGCAGTCGACCGGACATACCGTAGCACAGGGCGCATCTGAACAATGCATACAGGCCACCGATAGCGATCGCTCTCCCTGCACACCATCTTTTATCGTCACCACGCGGCGACGATTGACACCCCAGGGAACGTCATTTATGTTTTTACAGGCGGTTACGCAGCCGTTACATTCAATACAGCGTTCCGCATCACAATAGAATTTCATTCTAGCCATTTTATAATTCCTCGCTGTCTAAGCTTTCGTAATGCGGCACAAGCTGCATTTGGATTCTTGCATTTGTGTCACCGAATCATAACCGTAGGTCATCGCCGTGTTAGCCGCCTCACCAGATACATAAGGTGCCGTACCCTCGGGATACCTGGAGCTGCGATCCTCGCCCTGCATATGGCCGGCAAAGTGGAATGGCATAAACGCTACGCCGGAACCGACACGTCGCGTCACCTGGGCTTTGACTTTTACTTTGGACTGCTCGGCGCCTTCGACCCAGACATCGTCACCATCCCTGATACCGGCGTTGTTCGCATCTCGAGGGTGTACCTCGACAAACATATCCTGCTGCAGTTCTGCCAGCCAGGCATTCGATCGGGTTTCATCACCACCACCCTCGTACTCAACCAGCCGTCCTGTAGTCAGGATAATTGGATAATCCTTCGAATAATCTTTTGCCTGGATTGAGGCATAACGGGTTGGCAATCTCCAGAAAGACTTTCGGTCCTCGTAGGTTGGGTATTTTTCCACCAGGTCACGCCGCGATGTATACAGCGGCTCCCGGTGTATTGGCACCGGATCCGGGAAAGTCCAGACCATCGTCCTCGCCTTCGCATTACCAAAAGGAGAACAACCGTGACTGATGGCGACACGCTGTATGCCGCCGGATAAATCGGTTTTCCAGTTTCTACCTTCCGCAGCTGCTTTCTCCTCGGCGGTTAAATCATCCCACCAGCCGAGTTTCTTTAACATCTTGTCGCTGAACTCGGGGTAGCCATCCTTGATATCGGAATCCTTACCCCAGGAATCTTCCGCGAGCAGATTGACACCATCTCTTTCGACTCCAAACCTGGCACGGAAGGTCAAACCACCTTCGGCGACCGACTTTGACGTGTCATATAGATTAGGCGTACCTGGGTGATTCATTTCCGGCGTACCCCAGGAAGGCCAGGGCAATCCGTAGAAATCACCATCTGCTGGTCCGCCTTCGGCTTTCAAGCTGGTGAAATCGAAGGTCCCCCAGTTCTCCTGGTGCTTCTTCAAGCGTTCAGGACTCTGACCGGTATAACCGATGGTCCACATACCGCGATTGATTTCACGCAGGATATCCTCTACCAGCGGCTCATCACCGTTGACTTTGATGTTTTTGAATAACTGGTCTGAAATTCCCAGTTTTTTCGCCAGCATGTACATGATGGTATGATCAGGCAGCGATTCAAACATGGGGTCGATAACCTTCGAACGCCACTGGAACGAACGATTAGATGCGGTAACCGAACCGTAGGTTTCCAATTGCGTAGCCGCTGGTAACAGGTAAACCCCGTCGGTGCGGTCATGCATAATGGCCGAGGCGGTTGGATAAGGATCGACCACAACCAGCAGGTCGAGTTTTTCCATCGCCTTTTTCATCTCAACGCCACGTGTCTGGCTGTTTGGCGCATGACCCCAGAACACCATCGCTTTGACATTGTCCTTTTGCGCGATATTGGCCTTATCTTCGAGCACACCGTCGATCCAGCGCGAAACCGGAATACCCTTGGTGTTCATCACGTGCGCATCCTTGCCCTTGCTTTGTTCGTAGCTGCCGGCGTCAAACTGACCCTTAACCCATTCGTAATCCAGGCCCCAGACTCTCGACCAGTGCTTCCACGAACCCGATGAGAGACCATAATATCCGGGCAGGGTGTTGGACAGTACGCCCAGGTCGGTAGCGCCCTGTACATTGTCGTGACCGCGGAAAATATTTGCACCGCCACCGGAAACGCCCATGTTACCGAGTGTTAGCTGGAACGCGCAGTAGGCCCGCGTATTATTGTTGCCAATGGTGTGTTGAGTTCCACCCATACACCAGATAAAGGTACCGGGTCGATTGTCCGCCATCGCCTTGGCAGCGGCATAAACCTGGCCTTCCGGTACACCGGTGACTCGTTCTACTTCGTCTGGCGTCCATTTTTTGACTTCTTTTTTAACGTCTTCGAGGCCGTAAACTCGCTGGCGAATAAATTCCTTATCTTCCCAGCTATTTTCAAAGATATGCCACATCATGCCCCAGATGATAGCGACGTCGGTGCCGGGCCTGATCTTCAAATAGTGATCCGCATGCGCCGCCGTGCGGGTAAAACGCGGGTCAATTACGATGATAGGCGCATTGTTTTCTTCCTTCGCCTTGAATATGTGCTGCATCGCAACCGGATGCGCCTCTGCCGGGTTTGACCCGATCAACAATATAGATTGTGAGTTATGAATATCATTGTAGGAATTGGTCATCGCGCCGTAACCCCAGGTATTCGCTACCCCGGCTACCGTGGTGGAATGACAGATACGCGCCTGGTGGTCGACGTTATTGGTGCCCCACATACCCGCCATCTTGCGAAACAGGTAAGCCTGCTCATTACTGTGTTTGGCGGAACCCAGCCAGTAAACCGAATCGGGACCTGATGACGCTCGGATTTCGAGCATCTTGTCGCCAATCTCGTTAATCGCTTCTTCCCAGGAAACCTTTTTCCACTTGCCGTCAACTAGCTTGGTAGGGTACTTGAGACGACGCTCACCATGTCCGTGCTCGCGGATCGC
>QNFD01000219.1 GCA_003645435.1 Gammaproteobacteria bacterium
GCATGCACCTGATGCAGAGTTACCCTACCAGGTATTTGCGCGGGATTCTTCGGTGATGACGCCTTTCGGCGCAATCATTACGAGCATGGCGAACTGGTGGCGTCGCGGTGAAAACTATCGCGCAATTGAGACTTACGAACGCCTCGGCATCCCCATTTATGACTATGTTACGGCTGGAACCTTCGAGGGCGGTGACTTCAATGTTATCGAACCCGGTACCGTATTGATTGGCTGGGAAGGGGATGAAGGGCGAAGCCAGGAAGGGTCGGCCCTGCAATTGAAATCCTGGTTCGAGGCCGAGGGCTGGGAAGTCAAGCTCACCGACATCGATCCTTTCTACGTGCACATCGATCTGATGGTCGTCATGCTGGCGCCGAAACTGGCCGCAGTTTGCCTCGAATCGACAGATCCCGAGGTGGTTGACTGGTTGAAGTCGAAGTCGATTGAAATCATAACGGTTCCATTTCAGGATACGCTCGCGCTTGGCTGTAATGTTGTTTCGCTCGGCAACGATCGGATCCTGTTACCTCAACAAAGCCTGGTACTAAAGGAAAAGGCGCGCGCGCATGGACTTGAAATTTATGACCCGGATGTCTCGATGATTACGCCCGGCGGCGGCGGGGTGCATTGCATGTGCCAGGCCCTGCGACGCGATCCCGGTTAATTTGGGGTTGGTTAGTCTTCTTCGCTCGACATCGATAATTCGAGTTCGCGGCGCTTTTGTTGGCGCAACATTATCCAGCCGGCCAGTATTACACCGATGGCGACGGTGAGGATAATGATGGTTGCAAGTGCATTAATATCGGGGCGCAAGCCCAGTCGCACACGTGAATAAATCAACATCGGCATAGTAATAGCCCCCGGACCCGAGACAAAGCTGGCAATAATCAGATCATCCAGCGATAGCGTGAAAGCCAGCAACCATCCAGCCAGCATACCCGGTGCGATCAGGGGCATGGTGATATCAATCATCACCCGGAATGGCTTTGCGCCGAGGTCCTCCGCTGCTTCTTCGAGATCCTGTGACATGCCCACGAGACGCGACTGAATAATGATCGCGACATAGGCCATCGAAAACGTAATATGGGCGATAGTGATAGTTGTGAATCCGCGTTTTTCCGGCCAGCCGATCATGTCGCCCAGGGTGATAAACAGTAACAACAAGGAAAGCCCTGTGATCACCTCGGGCATGACCAGGGGTGCGGTTATCATACCGGAGAACAGTGTACGTCCTTTGAAACTACCGAATCGTACCAGTGCGAGTCCGGCAAGCGTTCCCAATAATGTTGCGAAGCAGGCGTTGACCACTGCTATTTTCAGGCTTAATGCGACCGAGTTCCAGATTTCTTCGCTCCGGAACAGGACGCCATACCATCGGGTAGAAAAACCACCCCATACCGGTACCAGTTTGGAGTAGTTAAATGAATAAATGATCAACATTATCATTGGAATGTAAAGAAATGCCAGCCCGAAACAGGTGACAGTCAGTAAAAATCTTGAGCGCTTGCCGGTATTGTGCATGACTTAGCCTTCCACCTGCTTTCCCTGAGTATGTTGGTAAAGCATCATTGGCAGAACCAGGACTATCAACAATATAATTGCTACCGCTGAAGCCACCGGCCAGTCATGGTTGGCGGTAAATTCGTTGTAGAGTAAACGGCCGATCATTAGCACATTGCCGCCACCGAGCAGGTCCGGAATTACAAATTCTCCAGTGGCGGGAATGAAAACGAGCAATGAGCCTGCAATAATACCGGGAATCGTTAGCGGTAAGGTGACCGTTAGAAACGTTATGGATGGCTTTGCCCCCAGATCCGCTGCCGCTTCCCGCAGGGTTGCATCGAGCTTTTCCATGTTGGCGTAAAGCGGCAGGATCATAAACGGCAAATAGGTATAAACGATGCCGACATAGACCGCAAAGGGTGTGTAGAGTAGCCGAATCGGGTCGTCGATTATGCCGAGAAAAATTAGCAAACTATTGATTGTGCCCTGGTCGGCCAGTAATCCCATCC
Source organism: Gammaproteobacteria bacterium (assembly GCA_003645435.1). The sequence continues at coordinate 2,013 of QNFD01000219.1, forward strand.
AGGCGTAGACGCGTAACAGGAACGAGGTCCAGAACGGCAGAATTATCAACATCAATAAAATGTTTTTATAACTGCTACTGGCGCTTACGATGGCATAAGCCATCGGATATCCAATCAGCAGGCAAATCACGGTCGATATCGAGGAAATTTTAATCGAGTTTAAATAAGTATTGAAATATAAATCATCCTCCCATAGGTAGGCAAAATTCTCGAACACCAGTTTAATCTGGATAATGCCGTCATCGACCCATTCGGTCATCGGCTGGAATGGTGGACTCGCAATAGCGGGTTCGGCCAGACTTATTTTCAATACGATAATAAATGGTGCGAGGAAAAACAACAGTAACCAGAAATAGGGGATGAAAACAACAACGGACTTCCAGTTGTGTTGTAAAGAGTGGAGCAGGCGAGTTTTAAAGGACGAAGTTGAATCGACGGGAGGGCTATTTATCTCTCCAGTATTGATCATTTAGTCAATACCACCACGCTGGAGGCATCCCAGCTCAGGTAAACATCATCTTCCCAGTCGTGCACCAACGACCCGTCTCTCGGGCGTGACTGGTTAGATGCAGTAATTTCGATAAGAGTATTGTCACCAACCCGAACCCGATAGGTTGAAAGTTTTCCCAGGTAACCAATGTCGTCGATGATCCCCTTCATTTGATTGGGTGCAGCCGCCTCGGGGGGTGTTCCTGAAATTCTTATTTTTTCCGGGCGAACGGCGGCCCAGACTTTGCTACCCTCCTGAATAGCTGAACCGTGATCGGCATAAAATTCACATTCCGGCTGCTTGCATTCCACTACCATGTGGTCCTGTCCATGTTCTGTTACACGACCTTCAAACATATTGGCGCTGCCAATGAAATTGGCTACCAGGCGTGATTCTGGAAATTCATAGATTTCGGTCGGTGTGCCAATCTGCATGAATCGACCCGCATCCATCATCGCGATACGCGTCGACAGGGTCATTGCTTCTTCCTGGTCATGCGTTACGACAATAAAGGTAACACCGAGTTGATCCTGGATGTTCATCAGTTCAAACTGCGTATTTTCGCGCAGGCGTTTGTCGAGTGCGGCCAATGGCTCGTCGAGTAATAATACCTTGGGTTGTTTCACCAGTGAGCGTGCCAGGGCCACACGTTGTTTTTGGCCACCTGACAATTGATGTGGCTTACGTTTGGCAAATTGGGTTAACTCGACCATCGCCAGCATCTCATCGACACGTCGCGTAATTTCCGGTTTATCGACACCATCTCGCTGCAAGCCGTAGGCGACGTTTTTTTCTACGCTCATATGTGGAAACAACGCGTAAGACTGAAACATCATGTTGACGGGTCTTTCGTAGGGCGGCACGTTGGTCATATCGACGCCATCGATATAAATACTGCCGGAAGAGGGCGTTTCGAAACCGGCCAGCATGCGTAGCAGGGTAGTTTTACCGCAACCCGAGCCACCGAGTAGCGAAAATAATTCGCCCTTATAAATCTCGAGGTCTACGCTATCAACCGCGGTAAAGTCGCCGAAATGTTTGCTAACGCTTTGTACCTTGATAAAGGGCTGTGCATCGGGATCCATCCATGGCCGGTCAACGGAATTAGCCTGATTTGACATTCGCTTGCTCTACAATTGTGTGCCGGGTAAATTAAAACTGGAGTGATTGCTGGCAATCACTCCAGTTCATGCTATCAGACGTTTAATTGCCCGACTTGAAGTTGGTCCAGGTTCTGGTTTGTATCCGTTCAATTTTCGGTGGTAAGTTTTTCAGAGTATACATCTTTGCAACCTGATCCGCAGGTGGGAATGCTGCAGGACTGCTGGTAACCTCTTCATCGATCAGACTGAGTGCGTCTTTATTGGCGGTCGCATACCAGGTGTAATTACTGTCAGCGGCACCCACTTCAGGACGGCTCAGATAGTTCAAAAACAGATGGGCGTTCTCGACATTTTTCGCATCTGCTGGAATCACCCAACCGTCAACCCACAGTTGTGCCGCACCTTGTCCCGGTGGCAGGAAGAAGTCTAGCACAACGCCGGTATCAGCTTCTTCCGCGCCAGACATTGCCAGTAAGCCGTCTGGCCCCCAGGTGACCGAAATACAAAATTCACGCGTGGGCATTCTTTGATAGGCGTAGTTGTCAAAAGTTTTGATGTATGGGCGTATTTTTTTCAACAGAATTTCGACTTCTTTGTAGTCATTTTTGTTGGTAGAGTCAGGATCCATACCCAAATAGGCCAGGGCCATTGGAATGATGTCACCCGGAGAGTCGAGGAACGAGACGCCGCATTTGGCGAGCTTTTCCATGTGCTCGGGCAGGAAAATCATATCGAGAGAGCCGATAGGCGCGCCCGGATATGTTTCCTTAACCAGCGCCTCGTTATAGGTTACACCGTGTGTACCCCACATGAAGGGGACTATGTAGTTGTTACCCGGGTCCCAGTTACTGCTCAATTTACCCATGACCTCGGGGCTCATGTGCTTGAGGTTGGGTATCTTGGATTTGTCAAGTTTCTGAAGAATTCCGGCCGGTATCAGGCGGCCAACATCGGAACTTGAGTGGCTGACGACGTCATAACCAGAACTGCCGGCCAACAGTTTCGCATCGATAGCCTCGGCAGAATCGTAAACGTCGTAGGTGACCTTGACGTCAAACTCTTTTTCAAAATTAGAAATCGTGTCTTCGCCGATGTACTCAGCCCAGTTAGTCACGTTCAGTGTCCCGGCTGCCATTGCCGCGCTCGATCCGATGATCAGTGCGGTTGTGACGCTACCGACTATAGCGTCTTTAATGGGATGTCTAGATTTTTTCATTATTTTCCTCCAAAGGATGGTTTTCAGTTCTTGCTGCTCAATACTATTTTATTATCAATGGCTTTACTGGAGCTTAACCACCGATTGCCCTATTTGACATTAACATAATGGTGCTTAGTTTGTCATACTTATCCAATAACATTAATTGTGATCACAATATCTGTCGATGTCAATTATCAAAAAATCGAAATCATGCTGATAATTGACCTCTGTATGACAAGTCAAGCCATGTGATTGTGTGGGTAGTGATCACACTAACCCTGTGAAACCGCAAGCTGACGGATGTTTTCATATTCGTCGGGGTAAATTATTTCAAGCAGCTCAAATACTGCCGTGAGCGCCTGTGCGCGTTTAAATCCTGGCGGACCAATGAGGAAATTTTGCCAAAGC
>QNFD01000220.1 GCA_003645435.1 Gammaproteobacteria bacterium
GCAAAGACCAGAAGTACCAGTGTAATCAGCGCGAAATGGAACACCATTAAGGGCCAGTTGCTTTTAAGAATGCGCCGGGTTGCCAGTGCCAGCAGAAAATTAATTATTAACAGCGATGACGGCACCGTGATCAACCAGATTCGCCCCTCGAGAGCGATCTGGTAGTAAGTGATGATCGATAGCGTCAGTACTACCAGTAAAAAAAGCGTAACCTGGTTGGATGCAAATAGACGGATTAACGCATTCGGGCTAACGCTGTTACGGTGGGTTTTCGCAGTTTTCACTACTGTCTCTCATCCAGTCCCGGCCGTTTTCACCGTTACCCGGGGAGCCTGCCGAACCGCAATCGCTATCCCGCCAGGTGCCACTGGAGCGGAAGTTCCTGATCTTTAGGAGTGCATTATTGTAATAAGGTCCATTGGTATATCCCGCCTCGGTATTGTTCCTCACCTGGGTTCCGGCAGGTAATCCTGCTTCCGGCCCAACATCATTCAAGTTAACCAGGAAGGCTTTATTCTTCCAGCCATGGGGCACCGAAACATGACACCAGCTACAGCGCAGATTGCCGATCTTATCAGCGTGAAAGGAATGAAGATTACTATCTTTGTTACCGCCAAAACCACTATTACCGCCACTATCTGTCGCATACCGCGTATAGTCATGGCACTTGAAACATAAATCATTGGAGTTTCCTGTCCCCGTATTCCGGTCCCAGTTTCCTTTGAGGATAAAATTATTGGTCGAACCATGCGGTCCCCAGGGATTTCCATTCTCCCCACCCGATGGAGCGGAAGTGCCCAGGCCGGTATTCGAACCATGACAATCCGAACAATACATCCTCTGATTTCCTACATCGCCACCACCGCTCCAGGGTGACTCCCAGTTTGCAGCATTGGTGTTACGCACGGCATTAGTACGGCCCGTGCGGCCGATGACCGGGTGCCAGGAGCGATGATTATTGGTGGAGTAGGAAGACGCCGCACCCGAATCGAAAGTCGTAACCTCTCCTCTATGGCTGGCGGGCGCCTGGAACTCGATAGCCTGGTTGGTGTAATCGGTAACATCGTTAGTGCCGAACAGGGTATTACCACCGGTATCTCCGAGCACAGGTGGATTCACTCCGTAGGCGTAATCAGAGTGGCACTTCAGGCAAATCTGGTACTCGCGCGTCACATAGGTGCTAACGACGAGAGTACTGGCTCCACTGCCCCCGTCACCACTTTTGATAATATAACTGATCGGCAAGTTGTTCGGATCAAAACTATTAGATCCGTATACCGGTTCGATACCCCAGGAGCCGCGTAAAACGCCGGATGCAATATTGGTATGCCCGGTGCTATGATCATGTGTACCCGCCTGCGTAGTGCCAGTGCCATTGAACAAACGGTTCTTGATAACACGATGGGGGTTGTGACAATCGGTACATTCGACGTGACGGTTACTCAGGTTAAAATTGGCATTGTCTTCAATCATATCGGCATCCTGGATATCATGAATTTCGTTTAACGCCTGCTGATCAGTAGTAGTGATCGGCATATGGGTTAGGCCGGTGGTGAAATCACTTTCTACATTAGGCACTTCAAAGCTCCCTCCACCCTGGCCAACGAGTACCCCACCATCCGCTGAATGACAGGTATAACATGCTTCTTCGAGGGCCGCATTGCCCCCGGTTTTGGGGACAGAAAGACTGTCGGTACCTTCTCTCAACAAACGACGGGTTCCCTGAACCGCATGCGTATCATGACAATTCAGACAACTGGCTTCCCAGACCCGGGTATTGGCCGGAAACTCGCGCAGATTTGCCGCGGCAGTAGTATAGATTTCATTCGCTGAAGCAGGGTCGGCATGTGCAGAAGTCGACCAGGCTGTTCCCAGTTTGTCATGACAGGCAATGCAGTTAATATCGTTAGCTTCATTAAAATTACCACCAACCGGAAAGCCTTGCTGGAAGCGATGCAGGCGTAAAAATTTGATATTTTGAGCGATATCGGTGTCGCGAATATGCGGATCGTGGCAACTGGTGCACTGCACCTGATTATTTTCGAGTGGCACCACCGGAGTCGTTCCTGGTGCGCGATTGCCAATATGGGTTTCCAGATTCGGATCACGCAATTCCCCATCGGTATTAGCGAGCGTACTATCGTAAGTAAAGGAAATTGGATGATCATTACCGAGATCGGTGCCGAGCTTGCGGGTGAATCCGGTCGAATCACCGTGGCCTGAGGGCATCACACCACCAGCACCTGTGCCGCTCATGTTAATCGTCACATTGGTCTGTGCGTTCAACACGTTGACCGAACCCAGCGCAATAGTCCCATCGTGACATGATAAACACAGCTTAGAACTACCCCCAGGTGTTGCCGCTATGTCATTGGCATCGATAGAATTGGAAGTATAGGGAGTATAGGTCGCTCCTGACGCCTGTCGATTCCACAAAGGGGCATTGGGCAGGGCTTCAGCCTGGTGCGGCGTATGGCAGAAGACGCAAATTTGGCTTTCCGAGACGGCGGTAACACTACCCGGGCTGCTAGTCGATAAATTATGCCGGGTGCTAGCAATATCAGAAATGCGCTCGGCATTGAGCGAAAAACTCACCATCAGCATCGAACCAAGCAAACTATTCAGGAAAACCCTGCAAGGCAACGGCGATATTTGTCTGAATTTTCGAATCTTAATTACCCCCCAGATACTGAAACACGGATATGCGCCTGTTCAGCATATCTGACACGAAAATTCTATCATTACTATCCACCCACAACCCGGTGGGTTGGGAGAATTGCCCCGCTTCGAATCCGGATCCGCCCAGCGACATCAACAGATTCCCATCAGGGTTATAAACAATCACATGGTCATAATAACTTTCAGATACGTATATATTTCCATCAGAATCCAGCGCTACCCCTTTCGGTCGGGACAAATTACCCACGTACAACCCCCGTTGGCCGAGGGTTTGCAAGTATTGGCCAGTATCATCGAAAATCTGTATTCGCGCATTTAGCGAGTCACCCACGTAGAGTTTATCCTGGCGATAAGTTATAAATGTTGGATGATTCAATTCGCCCTCATTGCTACCGGATTTACCCCATATATCAATCAATTCCCCGTTAACATCAAATACCTTGATGTTGTCATCGGCGGTGTCGCTAACGAATATTCGATCGGCAGCGGGATCATAGGTGATACCGGTAGGCCGATTCAACACCCCCTTGCCGATGGTGTTAATCAATTCACCGTTATCATTTAACTGATATACCAGGGATAACTCCGAGTCCGTCACCCAGATAGAGTTTACCGCATTCATCACCCCAACCGGGCTCAGAAAGGGAATATTCAGGCTAGTTTCGTTCCAGATGAAGAATTCACCTGCTCTCTCATCAAAAACAAAAATTGCCTGCCACCCCGTATCGGCCACATAAATCCTGCCATTGTTATCCGAGGAAATTTGTTGAGGCTGAACCAGATTAAGCACAGAAACTTTTTCTTCATCGACACCGGCGAGAGCTGCAAAAAAACCAGACCATGCGTTTCTATTCTGACTGATAGTCGTGGAATTGGATTCACCGTACAAGTGACCAATAAATGCATATCTCGGAACTGCCGGTGGCGATGGCCAGAGGATTATGTCGGGATTACTGGAACCGTACCCGGGCATTTGAAACGGGTATTTGACAGACACAGTACTACAGCCTGAAAACAGCAAAAAAATTATCAACCCCAGGCAACTGCGACGCATCACCGTAACGGTAATCATGTGAGACAGGCACCGCGAGATTACCACCTGCCTGGCCCCCCGGTTTGATTACTGCCACGGATACCCGTCTTCAACCCGGGCTTGCCCGAATGGCAGAGATCGCATCTATCCACGCCCCAGGCAACCTCACCATTGTGGCACATACCACAATACTGCCCGTCAATGATTCCCCCCATGGAAATATTGTTGGAACCAACCCGCATTTCAAATCTCAACTCGCTGTGACAAACCTTGCAGCGAAAGCGGATGCGATGGAACCAATGGGGATAAATCACCGGACGCACTCCATTTTTTTCGGAAAGCTGATTGAGCACCACATCAGCATACTCGGCTGTCGCATAAAAGCTAAGACCGAAGCTCAACACGATGAAAAGCATGACAAAAGCTTTACCACTGAATGAATAATTTATGCTTTTTGTAAACATCCTGGTTCTCATCGATTATTGCTATCTGGTTTAACGGCCAGTATTGGGTTGCACTCCAGGTTTACCGAGGAAGGTCCTTCTTACGACACTGTGACAACGATTACATTCAGTCAACGGAAATGCAACCGCGCCATGGCATTGGCCGCAGTAATTGCCGGACAAAATAGCAAGCATATTGATTGGATTGGCATCAACTTCCTTGATAAATATCTTGTCGTGGCAGTTACTACAGTCCAGCCATTCGGTATGCGGACGATGCGGAAACAATACCAGCGGCATTTCACCGGTCCGTTCCATGATGATATCCATATCGATTACTTCGATTTTGGTATCCGGATAGATATTAGTACGAGGTTCGATATATCCCTGCTTTAATGCCTGGTTCCATAACACCTTATTACCCACGCTGTCAGGTGGTAGTTGTGACAGTGCTTCCGCGGGTTCCTGTAACATTTCAATTGCAGGGTTGGCAGGGTCGTGCAAGCCGTCATCTTTCAGCGGCTTCCAGTTTCGTTCGGCGCTCTGCAAGCCAGATGAAATGAGTAACAGCGTTAGACAAATGCAGTATTTGATATTCATGAGCCTCAACCCGGAATATAAATACCGGCACTGCGAATCGCGCGCACCAGTTGCTTGGTCGATTGTTCGAGCAAGTCGATGGCTATTTCATAAGCGCCGTCTCCGGCATAGGCGTCTGCCTGTTGGCGCAATACCTTTGCCTCCGCAACAAATTTAGTGACTTGCGTTTTGCTGTAATCCGACTTTTCTTTTCCCTCAACCAGCAGTCGAATCAGCATATTATGGGTATCATTTCGATCGATTTCATAATCATACTCCTCTTCTTTTGTTTCAAATTGCAGTGACCGTACCAGGGTTTGCCCGGACCTGATGGACTCGATAGATACCTTTAGTAAATGGTAAGCCTTGTCTATTTCGCGACGAGCCTCTGTACTATCACCTTTGCCTAACAATTCATCGGCCCGGGCGATTAACTGGTCTAACTGATTATTGACCTTTTGTTTGCTGTCGGTTTCA
>QNFD01000221.1 GCA_003645435.1 Gammaproteobacteria bacterium
CCCCGGTAGCTCAGTTGGTAGAGCAATTGACTGTTAATCAATGGGTCCCTGGTTCGAGCCCGGGCCGGGGAGCCACTAATTAAAATCTCAGTATCTTACAAAGCCTAAAAAGCCCCTTACAGTCTTACTTTAAGGGGCTTTTTTGTAATATATGATCGCAACAAACATTGGGATGTTGAATTTTCCGTAAAACAGGCCTTTTTATCTTCCTTAAACTTAAGCATCCATTAAAATCACAAAATTATCCATAAATTGTCCTCACCAGGGGTTCCAGTTGTTTCTCGTATCTCTTCCAGAGATTCACAGAGTCTTTGTACATCGGTCTACGAACCTGGGCATTGCTTGAGGTTTTAACAATTCGGCGAGTCTTGTGGAAGTCCAGGCAGGCATCATCCCAGGGGAGATTACAAAAATCGAGCAGCTTTCTTATCTGATTCTCCTGGTCATCAACAAGTTCTTCATAACTCAGATCGTAGATAGCACCTGGCAAGATATTCTTCCAGTATTCCATCAGGTCCAGGTAGAGATTGTAGTATTGCCCAAGCTCAGTCATGTCGTAGGAATAGGCATGGCCGCCCGAAAAATAATTCTTAAAAATAGATAGACAGTTATCTATCGGATCTCTCGTCAAGTGGATGATTTTAGCATTTGGCAGAATTGCCCTGATAAACCCGATGCGCAGGAAATTATGCGGCATCTTGTCGGTAATATACTTTGCGCTTTCTGAGTACTTACGGATTCTTGCGATATATTCTTTTCCCAAATTCTTCAATGCACCTGAATCAAGATCGCTGATACATGCGGGGAATTTCATGGATGAATCCGCCGCGCATACCTTTTCGGTCAAATCTAAAAGATCACTTAACTCACCAGCACCAACAACATCCGGGTGGCTTGCGAGAATCTGTTCAACCAGGCTTGTTCCTGATCGCGGCATACCCAAAATAAAAATTGGTGTTTGGTCTGAATGACCCACACCTATGCGATTAGAGAAAAATTCCAATGAGAATATTTCTTTTATATTGCGAAATAAATCCTCATCTTCAGCAATTGAATAGTCAAATGATGCCCTTTTTAGATGGGTTGCTTCGATGATAAATTTCATCGCTTTTTCATATTCCCTTAAATCCTCGAATACTTTCCCCAGACTAAAGGCCAAACGCATTTTTGGCTCATCAGCGATACGCTCTTTGGCATACAAGGATTCCATAGAACGAACATCATCGTCGTATTCGGAGAATTTTTTACTCCTTGCGAGGGATCGGTATGCCTCGATAAATCCCGGGTCGATTGCAATGGCTTGCCGAAATGAGGCTATTGCATTATCTAGCTCACCCAGGTCATTTAACGCATTGCCAAGTCCATGGTAAGCCTCTATATGACCGGGATCGATTTCAATGACTCTATGATAAGAGGCAATTGCATTATCTAGCTCACCCAGGTCACTTAGCGCATTGCCAAGTCCATGGTATGCCTCTATATGCCTGGGTTCGACTTCGATGGCTTTTCTAAAATTTATGGCTGCATCATTAATCTCATCCCGTTCCATTAAAATGGCACCTAAATTGTTATATGTATCTGCAAGACGCGGATCTATTTTTATCGCATGCTGATAAGATACAATTGCTTCTTCAAATCGGCCCAGGCCTCGCATCGCATTACCTAAATTAGAATAAGCATCCGCATAATGCGGATCCTGCACAATTGCTTCATTGAGCCAGTTGATTGCCTCTTCATTTTCGCCTCGCATCTGCAGGGCATTACCCAGGTTATTTAGCAACATCGGATGGTCTGGAAGAAGTTTCAGGGCTTTTCGATACGCAAAAATTGCCTCTTTACCTCGCCCCCGGTCCAGTAGAACATTCCCCAGATTACTGTGTGCCTCAACAAAATCCTGGTTGATTTTTATGGCTTTTTTGTAGGCTCGTTCGGCATCCGCCAGTTTTCCTTTTTGATGAAGGACTCTACCTTTTTCATAGTACTTAACCGCAATCTTGTGGTACATGGGTATATTTTCCAAATATTCGGGAGCTGGCCCCAATGGTACTTACTTAAGGCCAATATCGTCGTCATCCCGGGCTTGACCGAAGCGTCGGACCGCCGGGATCCATAGGGAGCTGGATTGCGGCTCGGAGGCCGCAATGACGAGTTCTAAAAGCTTAAGTAAGTGCCATTGGGACCTGGCCCAGCTATTTCTTTTTTAGAACACTTGCCAGTGATAGCAGCGATTTCCTCAAGTCTTCATCTTCGATCCAGTTAGCGTTTTTGGTGATTGCGGCGGCTGTCTCCGGCGAAACCCGGGCGGGTTTACTCGATGTCGGGCGAGTTCCGACATTCAATAATGAATCCGGCATGGTCTGGATTTTTAGTTTCTGCTTCATGCCCAGGGTTTCGTGGATTTGTTGCTGGACTTCCGCCACGTACAGGCGCAGGTAATTAGCGACCTGGGGGTCGGCGGCCGCAATGGTTATATCTTCATCTCCGCAATTAATCACCGACACCTGTTGGTTTATAGGCTCGGGCAAGTGTTCCCGCAAAAACTTCTGGATGGCCCTGGTTTGGCTACTTACCTGTTTAAAATTACCAGGCAGTATCGATTTACACCACTGGTCCAGGGATTTTCTGCTCATTTTTTGCTTCTTTTATCTCGGGATTTGACCGGAGTTTTATAGTCCAGGCCGAGTTTTTGATAGAGCCGCTGCACCACGGCGTCATCGAGAAACCGATGTTTACCCGGTTTTAACCATTTCGGCAAGTTGAAACCGTCATAGCGCACCCGCACCAACCTGCTGACCTCGACTCCGACCGCTTCCCACAGGCGCCGCACTTCACGATTTTTGCCTTCTTTCAAAATGACATGATACCAGTGGTTAGTGCCTTCACCGCCGCTATCAATAATATCCTCGAAATGGGCCATGCCGTCGTCCAGCTCAACCCCCTGCCTGAGCTGTTGCAGCATTTCGGTGCTCACCGCGCCGTGAACCCGAACCGCATACTCACGTTCAATTTCATACGAGGGATGCATCAGTCTATTGGCAAGTTCGCCCTGGTTGGTAAACAGAATCAAACCGCTGGTATTAATATCGAGGCGTCCGATACTGACCCAGCGACCCTGCGACAGTCCCGGCAAATTACGAAATACACTGGCGCGTCCTTGCGGATCCGCACGCGTACAGACTTCGCCGATGGGTTTATGGTAGATCAATAGTTTGGGGCTGGAATCGAACCTGGGCAGACGGATTAATTTACCATCGAGCGCGATTTTCTCCCGGCCACTGATCTGATCACCCGGTTTGGCAGTCTTGCCATCGACGCTAATACGCCCCTGCTGCAACATGGCGTCAACCTGACGCCTCGAGGCAATGCCATGATGCGCTAGTATTTTCTGGATTCGTTCCATTTATAGATACTCTAAATCGATGATTGCCTGGTCGAAAGGCTACCGATGATTTACGTCTCTTCGATCAGTTCAGCGGTTTGGCTAAAACTGGCTTGCCTGACATCGCTGAAGGCGAGTCCCGGATTATACTGATCGAGATCCCTGATTTCGGCCAGCGTGGGTAATTCGTTGAGTGACTTCATGTTAAAATAATCGAGAAATTCCCGCGTGGTACCGTAAAGCGTTGGTCTGCCCGGCACGTCTTTGTGACCCAGCGGTTTAACCCATTCACGCTCCTGCAGCGTCCTGATGATATTGGTACTGACGCTAACGCCGCGAATATCTTCGATTTCGCCCCGCGTAATCGGTTGCCGATAGGCGATCAGCGCCAGGGTTTCCATCAGGGCCCTTGAATAGCGCGGGGGCTTTTGGTCCCACAGGCGCGCTACCCAGGCCTCGTAAGCCGGCTTTACCTGCAATCGAAACCCCGAGGCAACCTGCTTCAGTTCCAGGCCACCGTGCGCGTACTTTTCAACTAACTCGAGGATCGCCTTCCTGATATCGTCTTTGCCAGGCTGATCAACATCACCGATAAACAAATCAAAAATTGAATTCACCGACAGGGGTCTGTCGGCCGCGGCAAACAGTGCTTCGAGAACCGGTTTTAGCTTTTCATTTTCCATCAATCCGCCATCAAGCTTTTGCTTTTACGTAAATGGGAGCATAAGGCTCGGCCTGCACCAGTTCAATCAGCGATTCCTTGAGTAGTTCGAGAATCGCGAGAAAACTCACGACAACACCCATGCGCCCTTCCTTGACATCGAAGAAATCACCGAAGCTGGTAAAGCGATCGGCCGAAACCCGACTGAGTACAATCACCATGCGGTCACGTACCGACAGGGGTTCACGCTCAACATGATGACTCGCAAACTGTTCCGCACGATTGACGACATCGCGAAACGCGGCCAGCAAGTCCTTAATCTGCACTTCCGGCAAGGGAATTTTTATATCGATTTGCGGAATCTCGATATCGGTCAGATGAATATCCCGTTCCAGGCGTTCGAGCCTGTCGAGATCCTCGGCCGCTTTTTTAAACTGTTCGTACTCCTGTAAGCGGCGGATTAACTCGGCGCGCGGATCTTCTTCCTCGCTGGATTCAATCGGTCTCGGCAATAACATGCGGGATTTTATTTCCGCCAGCATCGAAGCCATTACCAGGTACTCCGCGGCCAGTTCCAGTTCCAGTTCGACCATTAACTCGATATATTCCATATACTGCCGCGTAATCGCGGCGATGGGAATATTCAATACATCGATATTCTGCCGTTTGATCATATACAGCAATAAATCCAGCGGTCCCTCGAAGGTTTCGAGAAAAACCTGTAACGCATCGGGTGGAATGTATAAATCCTGCGGAATTACGGTCAGGGGTTCACCCTGTACCAGCGCAAATGGCATTTCCGACTGATTGGAAGCGTTTTTCAATAGCGTATCGCTCATCGCTTAACGGAAAGTCAAGCCCATGACTTTACGCACCTCTTCGATGGTGTCCTGGGCAACATCGCGCGCGGCCTCGCAACCTTCGTTAATAATGCTGTCGACACCCGATAAATCAGTCAGATAATCTTTCACGCGCTCCTGGATGGGCTTTAGTTCGGCCTGTATCGCATCGACAATATGTTGTTTACAGTCGAGGCAGCCAATCGAGGCGGTCTTACAGCCCTGCGCAAGTTCTTTACGCGTTTGCTCCGGGGTATATACCTTGTGCCAATCCCAAACCGGGCACTTTGCCGGGTCACCCGGATCGGTACGCCGCA
>QNFD01000222.1 GCA_003645435.1 Gammaproteobacteria bacterium
AGTTTCAAGCTTGAGAAATCGACCTCGTCAAAGCCGGGGGTATTCAGCAGACCTATAAACAGCGTATTGACCCCGGTAATCGCGGTAAAGGAAACATTTTTCAGCTCTTTTACAAAACCCGGCATATCTCGTGGATTGGTGATCAAATAATTTAGCGCACCCACTTTCATAAAGGTAAGGCAGTTGGCTGTCAGCGAAAATATATGGTAGAGCGGCAAGGCTGTAATAATCGTGTCCTTGCCTTCCTCGATCTTATCCCTGATCCATGCCGACGCCTGCTCCATGTTGGCAATCATATTGCCGTGGGTGAGCATCGCACCCTTGGCGACGCCGGTAGTACCACCGGTGTATTGCAAAAAAGCAATGTCCTCGTGCGATAATTGCACCGGAGTGTAGGGTTTTCGAGACCCCTGCTTTAATGCGGACTTGAAACTGACACTGCCGGGTAATGAAAACGATGGAACCATTTTCTTGACGTATTTCACCACCAGGTTGACGATCAGCGACTTAGGAAAGTTCAGCATATCCCCCAGCTGCGTGGTAATAACATGCCGGATTGGCGTTTCATCGATGATTTCATCGAGCACGTCACAAAAATTTTCCATCACAATGATGGCCTTGGCGCCCGAATCGCTCAACTGGTGTTTCAATTCACGCGATGTATAAAGTGGATTTGTATTCACCACGGTAAAACCACCGCGTATCACTGCGAAAATAGAAATTGGATTTTGCAGGACATTAGGCATCATGATCGCGACGCGATCGCCTTTACGCATATTGGGCAAGTTCTGCAAGTAGCTTGTCAGTTGCCCGGTTAAACGATCCATATCGTTGTAACTAAGCGTCGTTCCCAGGTTGGCAAACGCGGGACGATCGCCGTACTTTTCAGCCGCCTTATCAAACACCTCGGCCACCGACTGATAGGCATTTACGTCGATTGTCTCTGGTACGCCCGGGGGATAACTTTTTAACCATACCTTTTCCATAAGATCTCCTCCTCTCTGGTTATTAGAATTTCGAAACAGAAAACTAGCAGTCTGAAAACCCCAATTATCAGGCGACTTTCTGACTCCTGGTTCGATTACTTCGTTTGGTCTTACTTAGTTCCTGCGGTGTAAAATCGTCGACCATAATGACTTTCCTGGTCGCGGATTTCGCAGCCTGCAGAATTTCCATCTCGTTTTTATTTATCAATTCCATTTCCAGCAGCTGCTCAAGCCACTGCTGGTAATCCTGTAAATCTGGTTTGCGTTGATCACTGCTACGTAGACGACGTTCAATCGGCTCGGCCAGTATAACTTTATGCAGGGCATCTTCCAGGCATCCGGTAATATCGTTTTCATCATCACTGATATAAATACCATGGGTCAAACGATCCCTTGCTTCGCCGGGCCTGATCAACAAGGCAGCAACCCGATGCCCGAGCGAATCGTTAGGCGGACGCAAACTCAAACCCAGCGGGAAAATCATTATCCTGACCAGTACACCGAGCCACTTGATGGGGAAGTTTCGCAGTATTTCGTCCAGCGCTATTTGAATCTGATATAGACAGTACTTGGCGGACCATTCTACCAGCGGGGTATCGGCTCTGGGTCGACCATCATCCTCAAATTTCTTTAACACCGCCGAGGCATAGAACATGTATCCAAGCGCATCGGCAAATCGACCAGACAGCTTTTCTTTACGCTTAAACCCACCGCCGAGGATCATCAGCACCAGGTCCGTTGTGACCGCAAATGCCGCGCTCATTTGCCCCAGGCGCCGGTAGTAATCTGCGACACGACCGGAAACTGGTGACTCGGCCAGATGGCTAGCGCTGATACCGTAAATAAAGGCACGGCATAAATTGGTGACAAAATACCCCGCATGCCCCATCAATGCCTGGTCGAAGGCCTGCCTGCCGGCTGCTTCATCGGCATCGCCTGCGGCTTCCATTTCTTTCACCAGGTAGGGATGGCAACGAATCGCCCCCTGGCCGAAAATTATCATGCTGCGCGTGAGTATATTCGCTCCCTCGACCGTAATCCCAACCGGTATGGATTGATAAGCCCGGGCAAGGTAATTACTCGGTCCCATACAAATACCCCGGCCGCCATGTATATCCATCGCATCATTGAGCACCTGGCGCATTTGTTCGGTATTGTAATATTTCAAAATAGCGGTCACTACCGAAGGTTTTTCGCCGTTATCAAGCGCAGACAGGGTTAACAGGCGTCCCGCTTCCATCATGTAAGCCATACCGCCTATACGCGCCAGGGCCTCTTCGACACCTTCAAACTTACCAATCGAGGTATTGAACTGTTTCCGAATATGGGCATAGGCGCCTGTCGTCCGCGCCGAAGTCTTACCCGCGGCCGCGCCAACCGCCGGCAACGATATGCCGCGGCCGGCCGATAGTGACTCCACCAGCATACGCCAGCCCTTGCCGATATTGTCCTGGCCGCCGATGAGGTACTCCATCGGGATAAACACATCTTTACCGCTATTCGGGCCATTTTGAAATGCGGCATTCAGGGGGAAATGGCGATTGCCAATGACGACACCAGGTGTTTTCGCTGGAATAAGCGCACAGCTAATTCCGAGGTCAACCTCATCACCGATTAAGCCGTCCGGGTCGTAGACCTTGAACGCCAGGCCCAGCACGGTGGCTACCGGGCCAAGCGTGATATAACGTTTTTCCCAGTTTAACCTGAGGCCTAATACCTGCTTGCCCTTGTACTTACCCATGCAAATGACGCCAGTATCCGGAATGGCGCCGGCATCCGAACCCGCATCGGGTCCGGTCAGCGCGAAACAGGGTATTTCACGGCCATCGGCAAGACGAGGCAGGTAATAATCTTTTTGCGCTTCGGTGCCATAGTGCAATAGCAACTCCGCCGGCCCCAGCGAGTTGGGCACCATTACGGTAACACCTGCCGATATGCTACGACCGGAGATTTTCATTACCACAGCGGAATGTCCGAAAGCAGAAAATTCGAGACCACCGTATTTTTTCGGGATTATCATGCCGAAGAAGCCATGCTTCTTGAGGAAGGCCCATACTTCTTCGGGTAAATCCATGCGGTTGTGAGTGATATCCCAGTCATCGATCATTGCGCACAGCCTGTCCACCGGGCCATCGATAAACGCCTGTTCTTCATCGCTTAATTCGGGAGCCTTGTATTGCAGCAACCGGTTCCAGTCGGGCGCGCCACGAAACAATTCCGCTTCCCACCATACCGTTCCGGCTTCAATGGCATCGCGCTCGGTTTCAGACATCGGCGGCAATACAGCCCTGATTCGATTTAATAGCGGCCTGGAAAGCAAATTTTGGCGTAACTCGGGTACCGCAAACAATAGTGTGGGTAACAGGAACAAGCCCCAGACCAGCAGACCCCAGAAGAAGCTAAAACCACCAAAGAATGTAAATACAAGCAGGAATGCAGCCAATGCCGAGGCTGCCGCTCTAAAAGATACTGAATATCGGGCAATCGCATACATGATTGCCAACAAACCACACAGAAAAATCAATATATGCAAAATTCTATCCGGATATTAAGCCTACTGATTGTTAATCATAACAGTAAATAATTAGTTATGGCTGAGAAAAAAAGCCGCCAGCCAGCCAGCGAGCACTTGCGTATCGGCCTTTTGCGCCTTAACCCGTATGTTTTCAAGCGCCTCGTCGGCGACGGCTTTCGGCACTCTACTACCTCCGAATGTATTAATCAGCGCGAGTTCAAAATCCTCCTCAAATTCCGGGTGGGCCTGAACCGAGATAATCGAATCACCATAGCTTAGACCGGCATAGGGACAAAAATCAGAACTCGAGAAAACCGAGGCTTGCGGGGGAAGTTTTACAACCTGGTCCTGATGAAAGGCATATAGGCCTACCTGCTCCGGTGCGTCACCCATCCAGTCCCGAGTTTCGTCAATTTGATAGAAGTGCAGCCCTATTCCCCAACCCCGGTCAAACTTCACGACTTCACCGCCCAGGGCCTGGGCTATGATCTGATGCCCAAAACAGATACCTACGAGCGGTACCGAGTCACGATGGATTTCTCGTATAAACACTTCCAGTGCCAGCATCCAGTCCAGTTGTTCATAAACACCAAAGCGCGAACCGGTAATTAGCCAGCCGTCACATTCATTGGTGAACCCGGGCATTTCACCGTGGATTACACTATAGGTTTGATATTCGAAACCCGGGGCCGCAGAATCGAGCAAGGTAGCAAACATGACGGGATAGGGATCGAAACGATCCACAAATTTTTCGTTCAATATGCCAGTTTCGAGTATGCCTATTTTCATTTTGCCAAAATCCAGATATGTCACGCGCAATATACCGCCGGGAACCAATAGCCGACAAAGTTATACGAAACATTTTAAGTTAATTGTGATCACAGCACTTTAGCAAGATCACATCCGCTCTAACACTATATATGGTTTATGCTCTCTTTTTGTGATTAAATAATTATTCCTTAGTTTAGAAAATTCAACTTCATGAAAACCCTTAAGTCGGCCGATCTCCAATTGCTCATGATAGAAAGAACAACCGGGATGAAAGCCAACCAGTGGGTTTATCAGCTACTTCGCACCAATTTGTTATGCGGTAAAATCGCACCCGGGATACCACTCACCATTCGAGGTCTGGCGGAGGTGCTGGATGTAAGCCCGATGCCGGTACGAGAAGCCCTGCATCGCCTTGCCTGTGAAGGCGCCGTCGAAGCTAAAAATAATCGGCGCGTAATCGTACCCATGATGACCGCAGAGAAGTTCAACGAGCTCTGTGAACTACGTATTTTGATAGAAACGCATGCCGCGGAAAAAGCCTTGCCATATATAAGGGAACAGGATATAGCAAATCTTGAGCTTCTAGACGCATCGATTAACGAGGCGGTACAGCGAGGGGATGTCGAAACCACCAGCCTGCTTAACCAGGACTTCCATCGCAGCCTGTATAGCGCCAACCCCAACCAGATTGTGGTGCCGCTCATCGAGAGCCTGTGGCTGCAGCTTGGGCCTTTTTCCCGGATCGCTATCAGTAAACTTGAAAAGATTTACATCGTTGATCGACATGTCGAAGCCATTGCAGCCCTGAAACAGCAAAATGGTTTTGGCCTACGACGCGCTATAGAGGCGGATATTCGCGATGGCATTGCCTCCATCAAGACCGTTGAAGGCATTCACAATTACTTCAAAGGTGTCGCCTGAGG
>QNFD01000223.1 GCA_003645435.1 Gammaproteobacteria bacterium
ACTAATGGTGATGTTCCTGCCAGAATTTGGCCAGTCATCATACCGGGCAGTGAAACCAGGCCCACCGCCAACAGGGCGTTAGTCACCGGAATCATCGCTGCCTGAAACGCTATATTTCTGGCCCTGGTGTATTCCTGATGATAGCCAAGTTCACTATACAAACGTTCACCGGCGAGGCTGATGGCATTCATCGCATTCGAAAAAATCATCCCGGCGATCGGGATCATTACCTGTGGTTGGTACCAGGGATCAGCATGCAATACCCACTGGGAAATAAATACCAGGGTAAAGCCGCCACCGCAAAGAATAGCGCTGAAACTGTAAACAAGCAGCGGTTTTTTATCTACCGGCAGGGTGTTGAGACTGATCCAGCTGGCAGCGACCAACATGAACATCAGTACCGCCAATATTATCCATTGACTATTGGCGGTAAAAATAAAATTTAGTACATAGCCAATCAGCATCAACTGGATCAACATGCGAATCATCGCGATCAATGCAGATTTCGGGCTATGTGACCATTGCCAGATGATTGCCAGGGTAACTAACACAGGGATAAATCCCATCGCGATGTCGGTTAAGGTTATGTGATACATAGATGTGTCTATACTACCGGGGCAAAATGATTTGATACAGAACGATGGTCAGCAATCGATGGAATTTTGCAGAACCATCATTCTGTCAATGATAGTCTTTCCAGTACTTGTCCGATGATTGATGCGGAATGTCTGGAACTTCATCGATTTCTTCCTCTAAGCTGTCGGTGCCCAGGTGCAGGTTATCGCGTGCATTATCATCAAGAAACTGGTAAATCGTCGTGCGTACAGAGCCCAGAATAGAATTGTCCAGTTCGAAACCCAGCTCGTTTAGAAGGTCGGAAACCAGGTCAAGCGAGATCTGGTCCAGGGAATATATCAGATGGATACTACAGGAGTCGAACGCGGCGGCGAGAAGTATACCTTCTACCTCGGCCAGCACATCACAGGCCGCTTCCGCCTGTTTGGATTTATCGGCAGATTGCCTGAGGATTATGAGCCGACATCGATAATGATCAGTGTCTTCCATGGTTTAGAGACTACGCCGGGCCTCTGATAATTTCAACACTGTTTTTAGGGGTTTGTCTGCGGCTCCCCCTCACCCTAACCCTCTCCCTCAGGGAGAGGGTTAGGGTGAGGGGGAAGATTTAAGACTGACCCCTCATCTCCTCCTTGGTAGGTTTCATTTTCCTAACTGCCCAAGACTAACTCGCGGTAATCCATTCAAATCGAGCTTACAGTCAACATTGACAAACCCATGCTCACGCATCAGGCCTGCTACTTCATTCTCCTGATCGTAACCATGCTCTAACAACAGGTACCCACCCGGTTTTAAATAATTGGGTGATTCCGCAATGATCACTTCCAGGGCTTCGAGACCGGTCGGTCCGGGACTCAGGGCGGCGATGGGTTCCGCCGGCAGGTCGCCCTGTTCGAGTGCGGTATCGGTAGCAGATATATAAGGCGGGTTAGAAACGATGAGATCGAATCGCCCATCTATTTGGGTAAACCAGTCGGACCGTATCCAGTCGATGCTTAGCTTATGCCGAACTGCGTTTAGTTGCGCCAGTTCGAGGCAATGCGAACTGATATCGGTGGCGACTATTTCAATTGTTGGGCACTCGACCTTAAGGGCTATCGCAATTGCTCCCGTACCGGTACCAAGTTCTAATAAATCTGCACCAGGTTGCTGCAAACATACAGCCAGTGTTGCTTCTACGAGTAATTCGGTTTCTGGTCGTGGCACGAGAGCGGCGGGGCTGGTTTTCAGACCCAGGGAAAAAAACTCGCGTTCACCGACTAAATAGGCGATCGGTGTCGGCTCCAGTCTTCTGGTTATGAGGGACTGAAATTGTTGCCAGTCATTATGCGTTAGTTGCTGTTCGGGCCAACTATAAAGATAACTGCGTGTTTTACCGATGCAGTGGGCCAATAATAATTCCGCGTCCAGTTTCGGTGTGTCGCTGATACCGGCACATCGCGCCCGACCCCATTCAATCGCGCTGTCGATTTGTTCACTCATAAGCTATGAACTGGTTCACTGTTGATTTGGGGTAGACGGATGTATTATTTAACTTGAACATCAACTATTTCCTCCCCCTGAATATCGTTGATTTCAACGGGCCATGGATGGCCCCATTTTTCCCCCGACCCTCCACCACATAATTGGAACGCATTTATTTTATGCGTGTGGCCCTGCTATTCGTCGGCCAGACTCGCTAGTTGTTCCGCCTGATACTCGTGCATCAGTGGTTCAACCACATGGCCAAGTGAGCCCGCAAGAATTTCATCAAGCTTGTACAGGGTCAGATTGATACGATGATCGGTGAGACGACCCTGAGGAAAATTATAGGTACGAATTCTTTCCGAGCGGTCGCCGCCGCCGACAAGTGATTTTCGCTCGGCGGCCAGTTCCTTATCCTGTTTCTGTTTCTCCGCGTCGTAGATTCTTGCCTGCAGCAGAGACATCGCCCGTGCTTTATTTTTATGCTGTGAGCGTTCATCCTGGCACTCGACAACGGTGCCGGTCGGTATATGCGTCAGCCTTATCGCTGAATCAGTTTTATTGACGTGCTGACCGCCGGCGCCGGAAGCGCGGTAGGTGTCGATGCGTAAGTCTGATGGATTGATCTCAATCATCTGGACTTCTTCGCCCTCGGGGATAATCGCGACAGTCGCCGCCGATGTATGTACCCTGCCCTGAGATTCCGTTTCCGGTACACGCTGTACCCTGTGGGCGCCGGATTCAAACTTTAAATATGAGTAAGCGCCCTGGCCGATGATTCTGGCGATAATTTCCTTGTAGCCACCATGTTCGCCCTCATTGCTATTCAGTATTTCCAGTTGCCAATGCTGAGATTCGGCGTAACGACTGTACATACGAAACAAATCGCCGGCGAACAATGCCGCCTCATCCCCGCCAGTGCCAGCACGAATTTCGAGAAACACATTAGCGTTGTCATTCGGATCTTTGGGTAATAGCAGTTTTTGTAACTCTGCTTCCAGCGTTTCGATTTGGCGGGAGCTGTCGGCGACTTCTTCTTCGGCTAACTCGCGCATTTCAGCATCGTCTTCAGACAGCATTTCAAGAGCAGAACTGAGGGCCTGCCGGGCTTGCTGATAAGCGCTGAAATTTTTTACCACATCCTCGAGCTGGGCATATTCCATCGACAGGTTACGAAACTTTACCTGGTCGTTTATGGTCTCGATATCAGCCAGCAGGGCGGCAATCTCTTCGTGCCGCGCGCTCAAAATCTCGAGTTTATTTAACAAAGATTCTTTCATTAGGGGATGTCCGGGGGCATTAATCAGAAGATATCAGCGATTGTAGTAACCGTATGGTAGCCTGGTCCTCCGATTTCAGCGCCTTGCGCATTTCAATAGTTGGCCCGTGGAGCATTTTATTGGTCAATGTATTAGCCAGCCGTTGCAGCGCCTTATCAGCATCATGATCTCGCGCATACTGGGCAAGAACCCTTTCTAAACATTGTTGTTTAATCGCTTCCGCATTATCGCGTAACAGTCGAATTTCGTCTGCTGACTGATGGGTCAATAACCAGTGCTCAAAAGTCTTGACCTCGAGATTGATGATTTCCTGCGCTGCCTCGGCAGCCAGTACCCGGTTATGCTGGTTTCTGTCAACTACCTTGTTTAAATCATCAATAGTATAAAGGTATACATCGTCCAGGTCGCCGACCTGGCTTTCAATATCCCTGGGCACGGCCAGGTCGACCATGAATATGGGTTTATGTTTTCTTCGTTTGAGAGCCGACTCGGTAGCTCCCTTACCCAGGATAGGCAGTTGACTGGCAGTCGACGAGATAACTATGTCGGCATGCTCGAGTTGAACCGGAACATCACTAATTTGCGCCGCAACGGCACCCACTTCCTGGGCCAGCTTGGTTGCTCTGCCCTGGCTGCGATTGGCAATCACCATCGACCCTATATTCTGACTACGCAGGTGACGGGCAACCAGCTCAATGGTTTCACCGGCGCCAATCAACAATGCCTGCAATTCGCTCAAATCACCAAAAATCTGTTTTGACAGGTTGACCGCGGTAAAAGCAACAGAAACCGGATGTGCGCCTATTTCAGTGTCGGTACGAACGCGCTTGGCAACATTAAACGAATGCTGGAAAAGGCGGCCGAGGATCGCATCTATACTATTTCCGCTTCGCGCCTGATCGAATGAAGATTTTAACTGGCCCAGAATTTGCGGTTCGCCGAGTACCATTGAGTCGAGACCCGAAGCGACACGGAATAAATGTCGGGTGACTTCCTCATTTGCGTGTTGATACAGGTAAGGGGATAGTGCCTCATTGCTCATGCCATGGTATTCGCTTAACCAATGGGAAATCGCTTCGCTGGAATCGCTGGAAGTATCGCAATAGATTTCAGTACGGTTGCAGGTTGATACTATGACCGATTCGTTTATCGCGCTGATGCCCTGTAATTCGCTCAGGGCATCGGTCAATTGCTCCGCAGAGAATGCAATTTTCTCGCGAATATCGACAGGTGCGGTCTGATGGTTGATGCCAAGCGACAATAGGGACATGAATGATTAGTGGATATTGTGTGCCAACCCTCAATTTTCCGACATTGATCAACCAAATACAAGGTTGTACACAATAAAACATGGAAGAAGTCGAATTATGCAAGGCTGAGGAACATTTTCAGCCGCGGTGAATCATACTAGTGCAAAGTATTGGCCTGAACTTTCATCTTCATTAACTATCCTGTTTTAATGGCACCATACTTCGCGCTTTGCAGTCAGGATGCTACACTTGGCTATTACGAGTTAGAGTTGGCAAATCAACGAATCGAGCATGACATTGAATTTTCTCACGAGTTTTAACAAATACTTCATACTGTTATTTGTTTTAATGCTGTCCGCCTGCGCGGGTTTGCAAACATCCGGATCAGGTGACCCATTGGTACCCCAGTCGGAGCAGTCCCAGATTTACAGTTCCAATCCAGGGGAAGTCACCCCCGGTAGTGACGCCTACCACCTGATGGTGGCGGAGATAGCGATTCACCGTGGTCAAACCGATCTAGCGGTAAAAAATTACCTGATTGTTGCGAAATCTCAAAATAATCCGGATATCGCCGAACGTGCAGTGCGCATAGCCGTATATGGTGAA
>QNFD01000224.1 GCA_003645435.1 Gammaproteobacteria bacterium
GCAAAAGTCGGATCGTAGGAAACACAGTTTGGAATAGTGCCCGCGACGATCAGGCTATGACCGTCCTGGTGTTGCAAGCCCTCGCCGGCGAGCGTGGTACGCCCCGCGGTACCACCCATTAAAAATCCCCTTACCTGCATATCGCCGGCCGCCCAGGCCAGATCGCCAATACGTTGAAATCCAAACATCGAGTAAAAAATGTAAAATGGAATCATGTTGATACCATGCGTACTATAGGCCGAGCCGGCGGCAATCCACGAAGACATTGCACCTGCCTCATTAATTCCTTCCTCTAATATCTGTCCCTTCTTATCTTCGCGGTAGTACATCACCTGGTCTGAATCCATGGGCTCGTATAGCTGACCCTTGAACGAGTAAATGCCAAGTTGACGGAACATGCCTTCCATGCCAAAGGTGCGTGCCTCGTCGGGCACGATTGGGACGATGTTATTGCCGATCAATTTACTGCGCGTGAGTGTCGATAAAATGCGTACGAAAGCCATCGTCGTCGAGAATTCGCGCTCGCCACTGTCCTGCAATAATGCATCGAAGGTATCCAGTCCCGGTATTACCAGCGGTTCCGCGGTATCGGTCCGCACCGGCATAAAGCCACCGAGCTGCTCGCGTTGCTTACGCATGTATTGCATTTCTTCACTATCGTCGGCGAATTTGTAAAACGGGGTTTCCATGATTTCATCGTCGCTAATCGGTATGTTAAAGCGGTCACGAAACGCCTTTAACGCGTGTTCACCCATTTTTTTCTGCGAATGGGTAATATTCTGGCCCTCTCCCGCCTCGCCCATGCCGTAACCCTTCACGGTTTTGGCGAGGATGACAGTCGGGCGGTCTTTGTGTTCGACCGCCTCGGCATAGGCCGCGTATACCTTGTGAGGGTCGTGCCCGCCCCGGTTCAGGCGCCAGATATCTTCGTCCGACATTTCCGCTACCATTTCTTTTAATTCGGGGTACTTGCCGAAAAAATTCTCTCGTGTATAAGCCCCACCTTTAGCCTTGTAGGCCTGATACTCACCGTCTACGGTTTCATCCATCAGTCGATGTAACAATCCATCCACATCTTTATCGAGTAGATGGTCCCAGTAGGAACCCCAGATCACCTTGATCACGTTCCAGCCGGCACCGCGAAATACCGCTTCGAGCTCCTGTATGATTTTGCCGTTACCGCGTACCGGCCCATCGAGTCGCTGCAAATTGCAATTGATGACAAAAATCAGGTTATCCAGGTTCTCTCTCGAGGCGAGTGAAATTGCGCCCAGCGATTCCGGCTCATCCATCTCGCCGTCACCCATGAAGGCCCAGACCTTGCGATCACCCTGCGGTTGGATTTCACGATTTTCGAGGTATTTCATGAAACGCGCCTGGTAGATAGCCATCAGGGGTCCGAGGCCCATCGATACGGTCGGAAATTGCCAGAACTTCGGCATCAACCAGGGATGCGGATAAGACGACAGGCCCTTTTCATTATCGACTTCCTGACGAAACGATCTAAGCTGCTCTTCGCTGAGGCGACCTTCGAGGAAGGCACGCGCATAAATACCGGGAGCGGAATGCCCCTGGAAAAATACCAGGTCACCCTTGTTTTCTTCATTTGGCGCGCGGAAAAAATGGCTAAAGCCAACGTCGTATAAAGTCGCCGCCGAGGCAAAACTGGCGATATGCCCACCCAGCTCGGACGATTTTCGATTGGCGTGAACCACCATTGCCGCTGCATTCCAGCGAATCACCGAACGAATCGTGTGCTCGATCGCCTGATCCCCGGGAATTGGCCGTTGGGTTGAAACGGGTATGGTATTGACGTAGGCGGTATTCGGAGTAAATGGCAGGTAGGCACCCGAGCGCCTCGCCTTGTCGATCAGCTTTTCCAGCAGGAAGTGGGCTCGTTCCAGGCCTTCTCGTTCCAGCACCGATTCGAGGGACTCAATCCATTCCTGGGTTTCCTGAGGGTCTAGATCTAATTCTTTTGCCATTGGTTACTCGCTTCGGTTTATATTACAGCGAAATTATCTGGGATGCATGATCTGCTTTCGACCCTGATACGGGAGAATTCGAGTCACGCTAATTATATTTTTTTATGATGACGCACATTATACGGCATATTGACCGCATGAATGATTTTTCGTGTCATAATTAGTAGCGATATCTTTAGCTAAACTACCTGATAAATCAATAACAGAATGAATAGATTAACAATCATCAAACCGGATGACTGGCATTTACACCTGCGCGATTCGCTGCAGATGAAAGCTGTTGTAGCTGACACCGCGAGACAGTTTGCGCGAGCCATCATCATGCCAAACCTTACGCCGCCGGTAACAACATGCGCAGATGCCCTGGCATATCGCGAGCGCATCCGAGCGGCTTTACCAACCGACCACCCGTTTAAGCCATTGATGACATTGTATCTGACGGACACTACCCGTATTGAAGACATAAAGCAGGCGAGCACATCGGATTCAATTTTTGCAGCCAAGCTCTACCCCGCCGGCGCCACCACCAATTCGGACGCAGGAGTGACGCATATTCAGCGTATTTACCCGGTGCTGGAAGCGATGCAGAAGCACCAGTTCCCGTTACTGATTCACGGCGAGGCAACCGGTGATGCGGTCGATGTGTTTGATCGGGAAAAGCGCTTTATCGATACCATCCTCGATTCTATTCGCAACGACTTCCCGCAACTGCCCATTGTCTTAGAGCATATTACGACCACCGAAGCAGTCGAATATGTCACTTCACAGGATAATAATCTTGCCGCGACGATTACCCCGCACCACCTGCTCATTAATCGAAATGCCATGTTTGACAAGGGGATTCGTCCTCATCACTATTGTCTGCCGGTCGCCAAACGCGAGCATCACAGATTGTCTTTAGTTGAGGCCGCAACCAGTGGCTCAAGCAAGTTCTTCGCAGGCACCGATAGTGCGCCGCATAGTCAAGCGGCTAAAGAATCGGCCTGCGGTTGTGCTGGCATATATTCTGCCCACTGCGCCATCGAACTATACGCCGAGGCTTTCGAACTCCAGCAAAATTTCACCCACTTCGAAGCATTCATGAGCCTGAACGGTCCGGCCTTTTATCGACTACCGGTCAATACAGACAGTTTAACCCTGGAAAAATCGGCCTGGACGGTGCCTGACAGCCTGCCTTTTGCGGAGCAAAACCTGATTCCGTTTAAAGCCGGCGAGACATTGCAATGGAAAATTATTTCTAATGACTGATATCACCCCCATGTGCTCGCGTTTCCGCGGCTACCTGCCGATTGTGGTCGATGTTGAAACGGGCGGGTTTAATGAACAGACTGACGCCCTGCTCCAGATTGCCGCGGTAATAATCGATATGGATGAAGATGGACAGGTTTTCTGTGCCGAAACGGTTTCATGCCATGTCACACCATTCGAGGGATCAAGGCTTGACCCGGCATCGATGCAGATTAACGGTATCGACGTCGATCACCCGTTCAGGCTTGCACTCGATGAAAAGCAGGCATTACCGAAAATATTCAAACCGGTGCGGGAGGCGGTGAAGCGACAGTCCTGTAACAAGGCCATTCTGGTGGGGCACAATGCCCACTTCGATTTGAAATTCATCAATGCGGCGGCCCAACGCAGTGGTATAAAACGCAATCCCTTCCATCCCTTTAGCAATTTCGATACGGTAACCCTGGCCGGGTTGGTGTACGGTCAGACCGTACTCGCGCGCGCACTCAAGGCGGCAGGTTTCGAGTGGGATACGAATGAAGCGCATTCAGCCATATACGATGCCGAGATGACGGCTTCACTATTTTGCAAAATAGTCAACGAAACCCCTTTTCTGCAGCCTTAGATAAAATTATTGACCTATACTGATTTAACGAAACTTTCGGATCGTTATTGCCTTGCATAAAGAAGACCTCTCTGTAATCGTTACCGATGACCTCCAGTTTAGCCGTGAGGTGATTAAATCGGGATTGACGAAAACCGGCTTTACCGATATTCGTACCGCATCCTCGGGCGAAGAAACAATGTATATGCTGAATCAACGTCGCGCACATGTAGTGCTTGCCGATTTCTGGATGCCGGGTATGAATGGTCTCGAGCTAGCCGATCTGATTCGTCAATGGGATGAAAATAATGATCGATACACCGGCATCGTGTTACTCACTGCGGAAGACACCACCTCAAGCATCGTCATCGCATTCGATCGTGGTGTGGACGATTTCGTCTCCAAATCGGCTAGCCAGTTCGAACTTTCGGCACGTGTTTTTGGTGCAGGCCGCAGCGCATACCAACAAAATCAACTGAGAGAAAAAACAAGATCCTTGAGTAACCAGATCATCCAGGTGAAACAACATAGCCTGCAAGATCTGCAAACCGGTTTACCCAATCGAGTACAGATGGAAGCTCATTTAGAGTCCCTCATAGAGCATTGCAGCAATAGGGGCGGGGGTCTTGGACTAGGTCTCATCGAGGTGAATTCAGATAACCCGAAAATCCGTTCTGGAACCCTGAAAACCATATCAAACTCGCTCCAACTCGCGCTTCGCCCAATGGATTTGGTTTCCCGGTTTAATATGAAAACTTTCGCGGTATCGATTTACTATGAAGACCCTGATGTTTTTAACCCTAAGCTGTTCAAACGTTTGCTTGAAAGTATCAAACGACATACTCGTCAAACCGATGATCTGGGAAATCAGATGCAGTTATCCATCGGTGTCTGGCATAGCCATGTATTGACTCCTTGCCCTGGCGTGACCGACATTATTGCGGCGGCGCAAAAGTCCTCGCAACCGGTCTGATCTAGCCCGCATTTCTCACCAGTCTTCTACTGCGGACGCCGATATGCTCGCCGTAGCGGGCTGTGCTCCTTGCAGCCGATTTGGCGTAGTGTCGACTACGACTGCACCGACTTCCAGTCCGCGCAGCCCACCACAGCGGCATCTCGACACCCTCGGCAATTGCTCCTGCATTGCTCTACTACTGCACATCCATGTGCATATCGCGATGTAAAACGGTGAGATGTGCGAGCTAGCAAGGCATGCCGCGCCGGTGTACTATCGCGCATCGTTCGATTTATATCAAATACAGCTTATGCCGCCCAGGCTTGCAATTGTTTTAAAGGGATACCCGCGACTGTCTGAAACCTTTATAGCCCAGGAAATCCTGGCGCTGGAA
>QNFD01000225.1 GCA_003645435.1 Gammaproteobacteria bacterium
GACGACCCGGTGGCTATAGATGATGCGATGAAGCTTGGCTACAACTGGATTAAAGGCCCTTTTGAATTAATCGATGAAATTGGCGTCGACTACTTCGTGCAAAGGCTCGAGGCACATCAAATGCCGGTACCGGCCTTTCTTGCCGAGGCCGCGGGTTCGAGTTTTTATCGGGTAAACGCGGGTGCGCTACAGTCGCGATTGATCGGTAAACGTTGGCAGACGATTAAACGAGCCCCGGGTATTATCCGTTTCAGCGAAAAAAGACAGACCATGAAACCCCGTAATAGCTGCGCTGTCGCCAGTTGGTACGATCTGAATGGCATTGCTCTGGTCGAGTTTCACAGCAAGGCAAACGCACTCGACGCCGACTCGATGACGATCCTCGATGATGCCATCGATCAAGTTGAGGCACAGAATTTACGCGGTTTAATCGTGCACAACGATGCCCAGCATTTTTCCTGCGGGGTTAACCTGCAGGTGGTCCGAAATTTTTTCCGTCGCGAAGACATGGATGGACTCGATGCTTTTCTCGCCCACTTTCAAAGAGTCGTGCAACGCATGGCAAACGTGCGTTTTCCAGTCGTCGCTGCACCGGTAGGTCTGTCTATTGGCGGCGGCTTCGAAGTGGTATTGCACGCAAAACAGGTTATCTGCCACGCCAATTCGACCATGGGCCTGGTTGAATCGCTGGTCGGCGTGGTGCCCGGCGGCGGCGGCTGCAAGGAAACCCTGTATCGGTGGATCGATTTGCTCGAATGCGGCGACGATATAACCCCCGCCTGCTGGAAGGCATTCATCAACCTGGGATATGGAAAAACCGCAACTTCCCCGATCATCGCCAAAAAGCAGGCCATGTTGCGCCGAAATGACCACTTCATCATCAATCGTGACCGAATGCTCTCGGAGGCAATTAACGCCATCGAACATCCTTCGGATCAGCTAGCCTTCGATAGACCTGACCTGGTCATGCCTGGACGACCCTTATTTGAAGAAATGTGCGAATGGCTCGCGAAGTCGAGAGATAAGGGTATCTTCATGCCGCACGACGTCAATGTCGGTACCGAAATGGCGCGTATCGTCAGCGGTGGTGATGTCGATCCCGGTACGCTTCGTAGCGAACAGGATTTTTATGACGCCGAGCGTCGTTCCTTTCTGACACTGATTGCCACCGAGGCAACACGGATTCGCATCGATTCCATGCTCGATGCCGGATCGCCCGTTAGAAACTAGGGACCTGTTGCGCGATACCACAAAAGAACTTTAGCATTGTTAAGAGCGGTTGAAAGCCAGTTCGGGGAGATACCCACAAAACACGCCGTGAACCCATCCATGGGGGCTCGGGTTTTTCATCCCTGAAAAACACGGTTTTGCGGGTATCTCCCCGAACTGGCTCCCATAACGCAGTGCCATCTAAAAGATCGTTATGCGCTCGAAACATGAATTGGTAACACCTGCCTGAGACCGTTACCCGCATGGATGCGGGTACCGAGCCCCCATGGAAGGGTTAACGGCGTGTCTCAGGCAGGTGTTACCAATTCATGTCTCCACCAGTTAACAGGACAGCTATGATAATGTGATATTGATCATCGATTGAATTGGCTTTGTATCTCATATATTGTTGGGCCTTATCGATCGAAGCTATAGCTTCTTCAGGATTACAATGAACCAAGATATCTCACCGCTGGAACTCCGTAAACAAATTCGTAGTGGTGAATTTAGCGGCAATACTTCCGGCTATTCGAAGGGTTATGTTCAGGGTAATCTTTGTATCCTGCCAGCCGACTGGGCGAATGATTTTCTGCAATTTTGCCAGCTCAACCCAAAGCCCTGCCCGTTGATAGGGCTTGCTTCGAAACCGGGTGATTTCAACATCGCCAAACTGGGCGCAGACCTTGATATTCGTACCGATATACCCAGTTATAGAATATTTAAAGACGGTGAATTGCAGCAGGAAGTGAATGATATCAGCGATTACTGGCGCGACGATCTGGTTAGTTTCGTACTCGGCTGCTCGTTTTCTTTTGAAGAGGCGTTAATCGCCGATGGCCTGGAGATTCGTAACGTCTCCGAGGGTGTGAACGTGCCGATGTACCGTACCAATATCGACTGTGCAGAAGCAGGACGCTTCAGTGGTAAAATGGTGGTCAGCATGCGTCCGATGTTACCAGCCGACGCGATACGGGCGATCCAGATTTGTACGCGCTTCCCATCGGTACACGGTGCTCCGATTCATTTTGGCGATCCTGGTTTAATCGGAATTGCGGATATCAATAATCCAGAATTTGGCGACGCGGTAACCATCAGGGAAAACGAGGTGCCGGTATTCTGGGCCTGCGGAGTAACACCCCAGGTCGCTCTGGAACGGGCCAGGCCACCTTTTTGTATTACGCATTCCCCCGGCTGTATGTTGGTCACCGATTTACCCAATAGTCAGCTGGCGATAATGTAAAAGCGAGGAATATCGATGCTATTACTTAACTGTGATCTCGGCGAAAGCTATGGTTCCTGGACAATGGGGCGCGATGAAGATGTCATGCCGCATATCGACCAGGCGAATATTGCCTGTGGTTTCCACGGTGGCGATCCGCTCGTGATGAAGAACACCCTGGCTCTGGCAAAGGCGAACGATGTCATGGTTGGCGCACACCCGGCCTACCCTGATCTGGTCGGCTTCGGCAGACGTCCGATGCATTGTTCCGCCGATGAAATAACGGCGATGGTGAGCTATCAGATTGCAGCAATTGACGGTATGGCGAAAAATCTTGATATGGAGCTCGCCTACGTCAAACCGCACGGCGCGCTTTATAACGACATGATGGCCAAACAGCACGTGCGTACCGCCATTATGGAGGCGATGGCGGATTACCATCGCCCGCTTCGTCTGACTCTGCTGGCGTCACCCGAAGCCGATCAACATCGCGAGGAAGCCAGCAACCATGGAATCGATCTCTGGTTCGAGGCATTTGCGGACCGTTGCTATGACGACGATGGTAAATTACTGTCTCGCGCAAAACCCGGTGCAGTGCATTCACGCGAGAAAATGCTCGAACAGGTTGAACAAATTTGCCGCGAGGGAACCGTAACCTCTGTCAGCGGTAATACCCTGGAACTGGCGCCGGATACCCTCTGCGTGCATGGCGACAACGAAGAAGGTATCGCGGCGATTATCGAGATACGTAAAATCATTCATCAAGGCTAACGCTTACAATGCAGAGTTTTGTAGGGAAACCCGCGTATGAAAGTTGAAATCGCCGGACAAGACGCTTTAATCGTCTACTTTGCCGATGCAACCAGTGCATCGGTAAGTGCCAAAATACAGCTTGCGGTGACCAACATCCGTTCCCAGATGCCCGATATTATTATCGACATGGTGCCTTCTTATGCATCGCTGCTGGTTATTTTCGATATCAATCAGTGCGATCTTTTTGAAGCCAAAAACAGGTTGGGTAAGGCTCTACTAAACCTCGACTCAAAAGAATCAGGCGCAGGTGAATTAATCGTATTGCCGGTTTACTACGATCTCGAATCCGGTCCGGACCTGGAAGTAATTGCCGAACGCGGCAAGATCAGCGTGGAAAAGGTCATAGAGATTCACCAACAGCAGGAATATCGCGTCTACGCCATTGGTTTCGCACCGGGATTTGCCTACCTTGGCGAGGTAGACGAGCGCATAGCAGCGCCGAGGCTGGCGACACCAAGGACGAAAGTGCCGCGTGGTGCGGTAGCGATTGCCGACCGTCAAACAGCGGTATATCCGGCGCAATCACCCGGCGGATGGAACCTGATCGGTCTTTGCCCAACGCGCATGTTTGATCCGCAGAAACAACCGTCGATGCCGGTAGAGGTCGGTGATCGAATCCAGTTCAAGGCTATTGATCGCGAAGAATTCCTCTCCCTGGGCGGCACATTATGAGCGGATTCAGCGTCAGGCAACCCGGATTACTCACCCTCATACAGGATCGTGGACGTTTTGGCGCACACAATCTCGGTCTTACCAATGGCGGCCCGCTTGATTCACTCGCGTTTGACTGGGCCAATCGTTTGCTAGGCAACGATAGTAATGCCAGTGCTCTCGAAATCAGCTTTGGCGGCCTATCCCTCGAAGCCGGAGTCGACACCAGTATCGTCATCACCGGGGCTGAAATACCCTGCAAGATCAACGATGAAGCTATAAATCAGTGGCAAACTCGATCAGTCAAAAAAGGTGATCGTATCGAACTCGGTTACGTCACGAATGGCACACGCGCGTATCTGTCGGTCGCCGGCGGTTTCGATATAACCCCCAGCTTTGGTAGTACCGCGACCGTGGTGCGTGAAAACATAGGTGGGCTGAACGGTGATAAATTACAGGTTGGCGATCACCTGCCCTGTGCTTCGGCCGCCCTCTCACAGCATTATTGTGTTGGCAGTGAAGCGCAACCACAGTACGGCAACAGCGCAACGCTGCGCGTGGTTCCCGGCTATCAGCAAGATGCATTTGACCCTACCCAGCAGTGGCGTTTTTTTAATTCTGAGTACCTGGTTAGCGACCGCTGCGATCGCATGGGCTTTCGCCTCGAAGGCGAGGCGATTCACTCGGGCATAGTCGGCATGTTATCTGAAGGCATTTGCCATGGCGCCATCCAGATTCCGGCCGATGGCCAGCCAATCGTGTTAATGAATGATCGACAAACCATAGGCGGTTACCCCAAAATAGGCTCGGTTATCCCACTAGACACCGCGAAACTGGCGCAATTAAGCCCCGGGGCGACGATTCGATTCAAATCAATCAGCCCCGAGTATGCGCATAATTTGCACTGGCTGGAAAAGTCGCGGTTTGAACGAATCCAACCCGTGAAGTGTTAAGATGAGTTAAGGGAGCCTCTGATCAATTCATGAATCAACATCTGCCAGTTAAAATAAGCCAGCTCTTCGTTGTAAATCTTACGAATAGAGTGACTATTCGCTGCGATTCACGCCTTGATCTGACTTATTTTAACTGCGCATCTGAATGACTCAGAATTAATCAGAGGCTCCCTAGAGAATTCAATTATGGCAGACCAAACACCGGATCTGGCACTGAGCCGGAAGATCGAAGACATTCTGGTTGCACGCAATCTGCGTGGTATGAAAACCGTGCAACCCAGTTTGCAACCAGGCTATGTCCTGCGTGCCGC
>QNFD01000226.1 GCA_003645435.1 Gammaproteobacteria bacterium
AAGCTTTCGAAGATTTATCAACGCGACTACGAGGTTTTGCCGCTTTACTCACGTTTAAGCTATAGCGAGCAGCAAAAGATTTTCCAGGGTCATAACAAACGCCGAATCGTACTGGCTACCAATGTCGCTGAAACATCGATTACGGTCCCGGGTATCCGCTATGTAATTGATACCGGGATGGCACGACTCTCTCGTTATTCCTGGCGCTCGCGAGTTCAACGTTTGCCGATAGAAAAAATATCCCAGGCTTCGGCCAACCAGCGCAGTGGTCGTTGTGGTCGTCTGGCGCCGGGTATTTGCATTCGTCTCTACGATAAAGAGGATTTTAATGCCCGCCCTGAATTCACCGAACCGGAAATTCTGCGTACCAACCTGGCTTCGGTAATACTGCAAATGAATCTGTTAAAGCTCGAATCGATACAGGCTTTCGATTTCGTCGATAGTCCCGATAGCCGTTTAATCAACGATGGTTTTAGATTACTTTTTGAACTTCGCGCCACCGACCAGAATGATCGTATCCTCGAACTTGGTAAACAAATTGCCGGTTTGCCTGTCGATCCTCGACTGGCAGCCATGCTGCTGCGCGCACAGCAACTGGACTGCCTGAGTGAGATGCTGGTAATTGTTAGTGCATTATCGATTCAGGATCCACGCGATACCCAGCTTGAACATCGACAGGCCGCGCAGGAACAACACAGAGCATGGCAGCATCAGAAGTCAGATTTTTTATTCTGGGTGAATTTATGGCGGGAATTGCAGCAGCAGAAAAGCGAATTGAGCCGCAATCAGTTTTCGCGCTGGTGTCGAAAACACTACCTGTCTTATATGAGGATTCGTGAATGGCAGGAAATTTACCAACAATTGAAACAGCAATTTCGAGATTCCAAATTCCGGCTTAACACTACCGTTGCGGATGAGGATACCATTCATCGATGTATTTTCTGTGGTATTCCCAGTCACATAGCGAGCTTTGACGGCGAAAAGGAGTTTCAGGCGACTCGAGGCAGGCAATTGCTAATATTTCCCGGTTCGGATCTGGCCAAACAAACACCCCGCTGGATCATGGCATTCGCGATGATCGAAACCACGCGTCTCTATGCGCATGGCGTAGCGAGCTTCAATCCCCAATGGGCGATGCAAGATGCAGTTCATCTGCACCAGTACGAATACTACGAACCACATTGGCAACCGCGGCAAGGACGAGTCGCCGCATTCCGTAATACTCGCATCTATGGTTTGTTGGTAGAAGGCGGTAAGCGGGTCAATTTTGCCGCCATCGATGCCAGCCAGGCGCGCGAAATTTTTATTCAACGCGCACTGGTCGAGGGTGATTATCAAACCACGATCGAGGTAATCAGATCCAACCGCAAACTTATCGATCATTACCAGCATCAGGAAGATAAACATCGTAGACGTGATATCTTGATTAGTGATCGTCAATTATATGAATTTTACGATTCACGCTTGCCGACCGAGGCGGTTGATGCACCGAGTTTTGAATCCTGGCTGAAGCAACAATCGAAACAAGTAGTCAACAGGCTTCGGCTCGGCGATGAAAACCTGCTTGCCGAGGAAGTCAGAGTGGATAGTGCTACCGATTTTCCGCCTGAAATTCGCATCAGAAATCAAACCCTGAAGCTAGACTACTGTTTTGATCCTGGCAGTGAATTCGACGGTGTCACCGTGCGCATTCCCCTGGTGTTGCTGAACCAGTTTAAAGCGGAGGATTTCGACTGGTTGGTTCCCGGGCTTTTAAAAGAAAAAATCGAAGCCCTGTTTCGTAGATTACCCGGAAAGCTGCGCAAGAATTTCATACCGGTCAGCGAGTTTGCCGAAGCCTGTTACCAACGCGTCAATAGCGGGGCTAAATTGTACCCGGAGTTGCAACTGGCATTGCAACAAATGACTGGTGTCGAGGTTGTCGCAACGGACTGGCAACCGCAAACAATAGACAGGCATCTAAACATGCATTACTGGCTGGAAGACCAGGGCGGCAAAGTTGCACAATCGAATGATCTTGAAGCTCTGCAGGCACAATATGGCGGGCGTGCAAACCAGAATTTTGAACAACAGGTTCAGCATGACGGTAGCATTGCCCGTAGTGAATTATGTGACTGGGACTTTGATCGCTGGCAAACCCAGGTAACCATACAGCAACAATCTCAGAATATTTGTGCCTTTGCGGCACTGGTTGATTACCAGGATTCGGTATCTATCGAGCTATTCGAGACCGAGAACGAGGCAAATTTTTACCATCCCACTGGCATTGCAAGATTAATCTATCTGCAACTGGGCCCGACGATTAAGTACCTGAAGAAAAACCTGCCACAGATTGATCAGACTGCACTGATGTATAGCGCCCTCGCAAGCAGGGCCGAGCTGGTAGAAGATATTTTGATGGCGAGCGTGTTTGCCTGTTTCTTAAGCAAAAAGTTGCCCGATAGCAGGCAGGCGTTTAGCGATTGTATCGCTCAGAATGAAAAACTATTTATCGATCAGGCCAATGCGCTTGCTAAACTGGCAAACCAGATTCTGATCCTGTATCGAGAAGTTAAAGCCGTGCTCGATGAATCGCTGTTACCCCAGCACCATCTTGAAGATATGCTGGAGCAGTGCGAATATCTTGTCTACGAGGGTTTTCTGAGAGACATTCCGTGGTTAAATCTATCCAGAATACCCCAGTATTTTCAGGCCATCTTAAAGCGCCTGCAAAACTTTAAAGCGGATTCACAAAGTATCGATACAAGCCTGGAAACGGTACAGGTCATCTGGAAACAATATTTGACGCTTTACCAAAATGAAAAATTGGATCGCCAAAAAATGGATGAGTTACGTTGGTTAATTGAAGAATTTCGCATCGGCTGTTTTGCCCAACCGATGAAGACAAGAGTATCAATTTCGGAGAAAAAGCTACAGAAGCTGATCGATCGTTTTATAGCGTAGGGCGCCGTGCTTACAAACCAGACATTAGTTCGATTTCAACACTCTTGATGTTATCCGGACTACCCTCGACAACCAGTACATCCCCCGCCTGTATTACGACCTCGGGCAAAGGTTCGTCGCTATTGACATTATTGCGCCTGAGCGCGAGCAAATTGACTTTATCGAGGCAATCAAGCGATTCAAGCGCCTGCCCCTCGGCGTGATAGCCGGCCAGTATTTCAATACTGAGCATGTGGTGACGATCTGGCTGTTCCACGCCAACATCTTCATCGCTATGGAAAAAAGCGCGGATGCGTGCGTACTGGCTATTCCGGGCTTCACCGAGCATCTCGTCGATAGTTGCCTGATCCTGGCCAAGTGTGCTCAGGGTATGTTGCGCGAGCATCATGCTGGACTCGATGGTGTCGGGTACTACTTCGCTGGCACCGGACTCAAGTAACTGTTCCAAATGCCGATCGTCACGCGTGCGCACTATCAATGGAATATCCGGACGTAGTTCCCTCGCAGTACGGGCGATGACTTCACTTGAGTCTACCTCAGGGAAAGTAATGACCACCATACTGGCATTATTGATGCCAGCGTGTTCGAGTGTTTGTTCTCGGCTGCTGTCACCATAGTAAACCGGCTCGCCGGCTTCCCAGGCTTCTCTAATTATATTTGAGTCTAATTCGAGGGCGACGAAAGGAATGTTCAATCGCTTTAGAAACTGTGCCAGATTTTGCCCGGTGCGCCCGAAACCGCATAGAATGACGTGCATGCGCAGATCTTTACAGGCTTCTTCTATAACAAACTCGGCACTACCTTGCTGAGCGACATAGCTGCTGTCAAAAAAGTTCGCAATTGCCTCATTGTGTCGAATCAAAATTGGCGACACTGCCATACTAATGATGATTGCGGCGATGATGGGTTGACTGACCCCAATATCGAGCAAACCGGTAGCAAGGGCCAGGGCGAGCAGGGCAAAACCAAATTCGCTGCCCTGGCCGAGCACCAGTCCGGAGCGGATTGCAATACCTTTTCCATACCCGGCAAAATAGGTGATGATCATTATCGCCAGGCCCTTGCCTACCATCAGACCGGCGGTTAATACGGCTACCGTGACTGGATCGCTAACTATGATTGTCCAGTCAAACTGGGTACCCACCGAGATGAAAAACAAACCCATGAGGACATCACGAAATGGGCGAATTTCCATTTCGACGTGGTGCTGAAATTCAGTTTCGGCGAGCATTATACCCGCCAGGAATGCACCCATCGCCAGTGACAGGCCCAGTTGCCAGGTGAGCCAGGCCGCAACAAGAGCGATGAACAGGATAAACAGTGTGAATAATTCACTCGAGTGAGTCGAGGCCACCCAACGTATTGCCGGGCGAACCAGGTATTGTCCCGCATAGAAAATCACTGCGAAAGCGAACGCGCCCTTGGCTAGCGCCAGTCCCATCGAATTCAGCATTGAACCAGACTCGGGGGCAGCGAAGATAGGGATTAATACCAGGAAAGGCACCACGGCCAGGTCCTGGAACAACAGTACACCGAGGGCGATATGACCGTGGCGCGAATGTAATTCGTGTTGATCGGTCAGAAGTTTTATCACTATCGCAGTCGATGATATGGCCAGTGCACCACCGACCGCAAACGCTGTTTGCCAGGACAGTCCCATCCAGATTCCAAGCGCAATCGTGCTCATTGTCGAGACCAGGACCTGGATGCTGCCAATGCCAAAAACGATGCTGCGCATCGCGATCAAGCGTGGAATCGATACCTCAAGACCGATCGTAAAGAGTAAAAATACGACGCCGATCTCGGCGATTTCTTCTATTGCATGTGAATCATGAATCCAGTTGAATGCGTGGCCCCCGGCCAGCATACCAACTAGTAAATATCCCAGTACCGAAGGAAAGTCGAGGCGCCTGAACAAGGCGACGCTAACTACCGAAAAGAAAAGTATTATGATGAGTTCGTTGAACATTCCGCGCGATTATAAGTGAAGCCGGCCTGGCGGAGGAGTTTTTCTGACTCAGAATTAATCAGAGGCTCCCTGGCAACTCCTCGCCAGCAAAACCTGGAGTAAAACATCGGCGCCGGCGCGTAGATGTTCTGGCTCGGTGTATTCTGTGACATTGTGACTAATACCATCGCGGCTGGGTACAAAGATCATCGCGGTTGGGCAGTTGGGAGCGAACATTTGTGCATCGTGTCCCGCTCCGG
>QNFD01000227.1 GCA_003645435.1 Gammaproteobacteria bacterium
CCAGAATACAACTACAAAGACACGGATAATGACATCGACCGTTATGGCGCCCTCAGCGCCAGTGCCGACTGGGACAGCCGGGAACTTATGTCCTCGGAATTACGTGCGGGAGTTAACAGCAGACTGGACGATGATTTGAATTCCGTTGGCGCCTACGGCGACTGGGGGGGGCGTTACGGCCGTGTAAGAGGTCAGGCAGAACATGTTGACCGCGATAATGGCACTACCACCAATTTCTACAATGGTAATCTCTCTACCAGCTTCATCGTCGCGAAAGACCAGCTTGCCTTAGGGGGAAAGGAGCAAAACCAGTCGGCAGTGGTTATTGACCTGCGAGGCGATGCCGGAGACTCCTTCTTTGACATCATCGTCAATGGGGGCCGCATGGGCACCGCCAGGGCAGGAACTAAAACCGTTCTCAGCCTGAGGCCATTTGAATCCTATTCCATTCGCCTCAAGGTGCGAGGAAATGACTTCGTCTACTTTGATGATAAAGAACATAAGGTCACCCTGTACCCGGGCAATGTGGTTACGCTTAACTGGCGGGCGGACAAGGTTAATATTATCTTCGGCAGGATTCAGGACTCGGATGGCAAGCCAGTTGCCAATGGCCTGCTGAAAGGCGTTGCCGGGCTGGCGACAA
The DNA here is from genome assembly GCA_003645435.1 of Gammaproteobacteria bacterium. Next base: position 644 of record QNFD01000227.1, read on the forward strand.
CTGACGAGTTCGGAGTCTTCCAGGCCGAAATTATAGAAACTGTGACGGAATTCCAGGTCCAGACACGAAGCTCACTGTGTACCGTGAGGCTCCCGCAAGTCGTTGCCAAAAATGGAGTTGCCTCGGTAGGAAACCTCCACTGCCGGTAGAACCGCAAGCGGCTTTTCAACTTATTGCGGTGTCACCGTCAATGTCACCTGATCAAGAAAAGGCGTAACTCCATCCGTGGGCGTAGTAGCCAGGGTCGCATTCGAAAACCCTATTTCGAGTGGAATATCTGAAACAGTGCACAACAGATCTGTCGCGTTAGCCGCACTGATTGAGGAAATACCATCGGTTATATCGTCCCCGTCCAGGCTAAGCGTATAAGACACGGGCGTTGTGCCATCAGTCACCTGGAAGGAGTTAGTGGACGTAACCACTACATCGACTCCGGTACTGCTGTCTGTGCACACGCAAATATTGATACTGTCAGTGGAGGTACCGGCAGTGCTGCCATCCCAGGTCACTGAAAGATCAGAGCCGCCAGCACCGGAAGCGATCGGAAAAGCGATAATAGCTGCGTCGAGCACAGGTATGGTCACCGTAATATTGAGCAGCGCAAGCGCCGCCTGATTACCATTGCAGGCAGCACCGGCGCCGATCCTGCGTTTGCCGCAGACATTGATTGTCGTTGTATAATCTCCTGCAGTCTTTCCTGCCGCCTCAGACCGGGGGATAGTAAAACTGGCTGAAATTACGTTTATCGAGGGGTTTCCGTTGTCAGGGATAATATTGCCCGTCCAGGGCCCCCCATCAGTAGGAAAGTCAAAAGAGCCACCCCCCCAGCTAAACAGCAGGTTCGACATGGCAAGCGTATCCCCACCCGGGTGAGTCAACAGATACTCTCCGCCACCATTGGTAGTCCCCCCCCAGAGATAGAGGCCCATGCGACGATTGCGCCCACCAGCGGTGGTCAGTGTCGACGAGTCAGTACCCGAGTTCAGGTCGTTAGTAAGGTAATCGTTCCAGGTCTCCACAATATCAAAGGACGTAGGCGACCAGGAAGAGGCGGCATGGCCCATCGGGCTAACAAGCAGCAGTGATAAGAACACTACCGGCAGCCAAGCGGTTTTCCTGAATTTCTCTGTTTGCATTACTTCTTTACTGGCCTGTTGCATGCATCTCAACAGTTTTAGCAGTTGGTTCACTCAAAAAAAACAGGGGAACTAAAGTCCCCTGCTTCCTGGTGCTGTATTACTTCGATCTTTACTGAGGCGCAACGGTAATGGTTACAACATCGGTAAAAGGCGTAGTGCCATCGGTAGGAGTTCCTGCCAGGGTGGCATTACTGAAACCCAGCGCCAGCGGGATATCTGAAACGGTACACAGCAGATCGGTGGCATCTGCCGCGGCAATTGACTCGGCACCATCAGTCAGGTCATTGCCGTCCAGGGTCAGGGTATAAGCTACATCTGTTGTACCATCGTTGACGCTAAAAGAAGTCGCATTGGCCGAAGTAGCGGTTACATCAACGCCTGTATCACTGTTGCTACCGATACAGATATTGATAGAGTCCGTTGCAGTGCCGGCGGTGCTACCGTCCCAGGTTACAGACAAGTCAGAGCCACCGGTGCCACCGGCTGCAGGAAAAGCTATAACTGCGAATGTGGGTATATCCAGTCGCATAGTGGCATCACAATCATCATCGTATCCGTCTGCGCCAGTATCGATACAGGTTGCTGCGTAGAGATTACTGCTGGCAAAGGTAGCGATAAGGGCGCCGATTAGCATTACTTTTTTCATGAAACTTACTCCAAAATTTATTCAACAATTGAGTACTTATAGCTGACAATTCGCCAAAATACGTTAACTGGTTTGCAAATACCATAAGCGGAATACCTCAACGTGATTCCCCTCCCCCGCCCAAAGTCGGCCAGGCCTGTGCGCCGTGCGCAATTCGAACGACCGCGCCTGTTGCGCGTTGGCAATTTCGAGTGAGCGCTGCAAACAGCGTTCCGCTTCCTGCCGGTGGCCCCCGGATTGTTACCGCAGGGTTGGCATACTCGTGGAAGAAGTGGTCGCTGACCTTCACGATGAACAATTTGAATGTGCTCAATGACAACGATGCCGATGCCGATGCGGATGAAGAATTTTCCGAGTACGGCACTCTCACGGTGGCCTGGAAGCTTGACTGAATAAGATTGTAATTCAGGGGACAGTATAGAATGGCGCTATATTAAGCCCCGCCACCACGAAATTTATCGCGCTGAGAGCTGAAAATTACAGCTGTGACTCGATCGGTAAAATCGAAAAGACACTTTCGTTAAACCGCCGCCAACCACTTGTATAGGGATCCTTACTATGGCGAATCTCTCCCCCGGCTTTGTATTCAACCCATTCGATTTGTGCTGGATCGGTAGCGGATAATTCAACGTGAAAAGTATGCTCTTTCAGGTTTATTTCAAAAACCGAGGTACCGATAAGTTCGGCCATTTCCGGTATCTCGTAAACGATACCGACCTCGGAGTTGATATTCGCTGAGCGCTGGTCGAAATTAAATGAACCAATAAAAATATTCTCACGATCGAAAATGTAGGTCTTCGCATGCAGACCACTTTTTGCTTTACCGCTGCGCCGCAATGATCGACTGGCCTTTGTCTTTGAATCGGCCTTTGTCTCATACAACTCCACACCCCCTTCGAGTAAGCGCCGCCGATGCCGGGAATATCCTGATTGCGCCATGATTCCGTCGGTAGAGGATAAGGAGTTGGTGAGTACCCGAACCTGAATGCCCTTCTCCACCAGCCCCACCAGGTATTCCACGCCGGATTTTCCGGGCACAAAGTAAGGCGATACCAGTTCCAGAGTCGTGTTTACGCCCTCCAGGTACGGTCTCATCAATGATTTGAGATAAACGATCTCATCTTCTGTCTTTCCCAGGCCTTTTTCCGGGTCGTCGTAGATTACCTGCAGATTTCCACTGTAGGATTTTGTCTGGTAAGGACTCCAGGCCGAAGAATCCATAATATGCCGGTACATTTCGGTACCCTGAATATCGAGCGCGTATTTTGAACCCTCGTTTGCTTGTTTGAAGTCTGTAAACTTGCCTCTCAACTGGGCCAGGTCATCGGCGTTCGCCTGGTTGTGATCGAACGCCTGCACCGGGTAAACGACGTCGCTATTCCAGTAAATGTCAAATTGCTTTGTCACATCTTCGACGACCGGACCGACAGAAAGGACATCGATATCGTTAAAGTTACTTTCTTCGTCAGCCGAGAAATACTCATTGCCGATATTTCTACCGCCGACTATCGTAACCTGATTGTCGACGGTGAAAGATTTGTTATGCATGCGCCGATTGATACGGGGTCCGCTAAATAGATAGTCCGGTAAATGGAAGCCACGGGACGCAAAAGGATTGTAAAGGCGGACTTCGATATTCTCGTGCTGATCCATCGCGTAGAGAATACTTTGAGTTTCCTTGTCTATGGGCATATCGTCGAGCAGGATGCGCACCCTCACCCCGCGATCGGCCGCCGACAACATCGCGCCAAATAAGTAACTGCCGATAATATCCGCGTGCCAGATATAATATTGCACATCGATTGATTTTTCCGCCACTTGTAAAGTGGCCATTCGCGCGATGAAGGCATCGGTGCCTTCGTTGATTAAAAACACCCTGGACTCATCGGTACTAGTACCCAGAACCTGCGCCGCATTTTTACCCATCTGGGTGTTTTCCGTACTGGTAACCGCATGCGTCGGGGTTTTCTCGAAATCGGTCGGCAGGTTGGCGCAGGACGCCAATACCAGGGCGCTAATAAGCAAAACTGATTTCGAGAGATTATTCATTCCTGAATTCCCGGAGGTAGTTTACGGTTAATGAAATTTATAGTACCTCAACACGAACAATGAACTCGCTTATTTCCGCATCTGATCAGGCAGCGACATTTCGATAGCGTCTGCAGGCCTTTGCGTCATGGCCCACAATGACTGAAACACTTCAATCCTTTGCATGAAGATCTACTTTAAGTAGTTTATATAAATAACTGTTATTTAAGTATTATCTGCTCTATCCGCGGAGGTATTCATTGTTCGGATCGAACAGCGGTGCGCTGTAGAGCCGTGCCGGGATCATGTCGCCGAGAATTTCGATTTCGACCTCGCGCCCCTCTTCCACCAGTTCGACCGGTAGAAAACCGAAGGCGATACTTTTCTGCGCATGGTGTGAGTAACCGCCCGAAGTGACGTAGCCGACGACAGCGCCGTCGTGCCAGATCGGCTCCCAGGCGACCGCGTCGGCATCTACCGCGTCCACATCGAAGGTACAGAGGCGTCGCGACACACCCTGCTCGCGTTCGGCCAACGCCGCCGCTTTACCGATAAAATCGGTTTCCTTGTGGTAATCGATGAATCGATCGAGACCGGTTTCCAGCGGCGTATAATCCGGCTTGAATTCCCGCATCCACGAACCGAAGGATTTATCCAGCCGCAGGCTCATCATCGCGCGCATACCAAAGGGGC
>QNFD01000228.1 GCA_003645435.1 Gammaproteobacteria bacterium
CACCTATGCCATCATCTTCTGACAGTGGTAAAAAGGTTGTGGTTAATCTAACAGAATTGAATATCGATCTGTGATTTTTTCCGTGATTTGTAAAAAGCGGGGTTTAGGGACATTGCAGGAAGTGGTTACTAGCAGCAGGGCGATTGGATAAATTTTTTGTTTCGTGCCCCCCTCACCCCTGCCCTCTCCCCGGAGGGGCGAGGGGGAAAACAGCAATATCGTCGCCCGGTACGCTCCCTCGCCCCCTTGGGGGAGAGGGCTGGGGTGAGGGGGTAGATAATTACCTCATAACTAACACGCATATCGATTAACAAATCGCTTCAAAATTTCCTGTGCAAATGGAGTTTCATGCTCCCCGACCGCCTGGATCAGGCATTGAGCTTCCTCCGGTGCAAAATAACCATGATGCCTATAAGCCCGAATCCTTAGCGTAAAACCTTCACAATCTCCTTCCGGATGGAACTGGGTCGCATAGACGTTGTTGCCAATACGAAACATTTGAACCGGGCAGGCCTGCCCTCTAATTAGCAGGCTTGCACCTGCAGGGGTATCGTCACAGGCCTCCTTGTGACCGAGTAAAACCGTAATCTGATCTGGAAATCCTGCCAGTAGTGTGTCTTTTTTACCGTCATCAGTAAGACTAACGCTGACGCCGCCAACCGGCTCGGCGTATTTACCCGAAATTGGTGTATTGAGGTATGAACCTAATAAACCACAACCGGAACAGGCACCGAGAAAGGGGAAATCATTTGCGACGACGTCATCAAGTAAGCGTTTAAAGTCTCCTTCTATCTTCTTCTGGATAGTGGATTTTTCCAGTTCCGGCGTGCTAATATCAAACGGGCTGCCTCCGACAATTATCGCCGCGTAGTCGTGCAGGGATATATCAGGTATTCCAGTCTTTTCGATGCGTATTCGGTAAACATCTTTTTCACCAAGCCCACCATATTTTAATATGGCCTCAAATTCACTATTGGAGGTATCGTCTTCCGGACGAATTTGTAAAACAAGAAACGGTTTTGAACTCATAAGAAGATTCGATGCAGTAGCTGCGCCAGGTTAAAAGACAGGTTTCTAATTGCAATAAGAGCGACTATATATCAAGATAGCTATAACGATAGAAATACGCCAGTGTTGTGCCAACGATGCAGGTATCTGTCAAATTCAGCGAGAATTGTAACTAAGTACAAAAAAACGCTCGATTCCCGCTATTCGTCCTATAATCACACTTTACCACTTATATTAAAGTGAGATTAGAGCTATGAACGTTGAAACTATTGAGAACCCTGGAATTACGATGGAATCGAATACTGCGAATACTGATCTAGAAAGTCGATTAGACCGGGTCGAACACTATCTTGTTTCGATTAGAGCCGCCTGCTGGTTAACTGCAATCGGAATCCTTGCTCTGGTGGTTACCCAGGTAGTCTAACTTTCGTTAGCTATAATATAAAAGGAGACGCCGGTCAGGCCGGAAATGGGTTTATTCCGGCGGAAATTGCTCGAGCATTTTCGCCACCGTCGCGTTAACCATCTCGGTTGTTTTTTCCGCGCTCGAATGCTCGGAAACAATCTGCGTACTAACCCCACGCCAGACTAACTGGCCGCTCGCCGCCTCGGTCACATCGACCAACAGGGTGCCCTGATCATAAGCCCTCACGGTTGAGCCGGTGCCGATACCAATACCACCATAACTACCGTAAGAGCCACGCCCGACTGCAATACCCCCGCTAACATTGCTGTTGCTAATTTTTTGTTCCACGGTCATGTGGTAACTGATGTAAAAATCCGGTTTTCCCGAATCGATATAATTATAACCTTTCGCTGACAGGCCGTCTTCCACTGCCTTCCTGATTCGACTGTCAACCAGGTCATTATCTTTCAATCCATACTCGTTATTAGCATTCAATTTCCAGGTAAAAGTCTTCAGCCCGCTAAAACGGAAACTCTGATCGTAATCCTGGCTCACCGTAATCCCTGAACAGGCCTGTAAAGCGATTATGATGAATACACATAAAACATACCGCACTATCAACTTCATGTTAAATACCCGTTGTTGCTAATTTTAATGGCCTCTATGGCCCGACATTTAACGATAGCACATTCAGCTTCATGGCTGCACCCATCCGTATCGGAACCTCGTCTACTCCGCGCATTTTTCATTGCGTTACTTCCAGAAATTAAGCTTAATCCTTTACAACTTGATCTAGATCAATATCACATTAAAGGCACAAATATACTGTAAATAGACCTTTCAGATAATGAGGAGATGAAATGGTCCATAACGATGATAAATCAGCGGCGCTACAGATAGGAATCATCATACTAATGTTCATCGTCGTCGGTGTTATTCTGGTCATTGCGGCGAATTATATCGCCTGATTAGCACACCGGCGGCAGGTTTTCCACTGCCTGGCGGCTTGCGATTCAGAATTTAATTTCTGTAATCAGATAAGAGTTGGTACCGCCCGGAACCTGCACTGTCACTTCTTCTCCGAGTTCGCGCTTTAACAATGCTCGTGCGAGTGGGGAATCGATACTGATATAGTGATCGGCATGGTCGAATTCGTCGGAACCGACGATTCGATAAGTATTAATCACTTCGCTCTCGTCTTCCAGACTGACGCTGGCACCGAAGAAGACCCGGTCGGAACTGGCGGGTTTTTCACTGACCACTTTCAGTTCGGGCAAGCGTTTTTGCAAATATCGTATACGCCGATCCAGTTCGCGTAATTCTTTCTTGCGGTAGATATATTCGGCGTTTTCCGAACGATCACCCTCGGCTGCCGCGGCTGACAGGGCACTGACCACTTCGCGTCGCCTTGGCCAGATTTCCTTTTGCTCCTGTTCAAGCGAATGCATTCCTTCGAGAGTAATGTAAGGTGATTTCTTTTCTGCGGGCGGACGATAACGACTCATAAAGGCTACTTTAGTGGAACGGCTTAGGCATTAACCCGACTACCAGGTAATTAGCTCGATTGGTAAATGTTCAATACGGTTTAAATAAACGGCCGTGTGCGATCCCCTGGTAAAATCGATGCGAGAGATAGAGGTGTTGTGGAAGGTCCAGTTAGCGACCCAATCGCTATCGTAATTGTTTTCGTGCCGCGGCACAGACATTAGCTCGTTGATAAATTGATCGATAAAATCACCGTGCGCGACCATCGCAATGCAATCATCGCTGTCTCCATGCCGCTGTTTTATACCTGCCACCACAGCTTGCATGCGATCAAGAAATTCCTCGTGGCTTTCCGCCGGCCGATTCCACCAGCCTTCGCTATCTAGCCCGTCGGGCAGCTTAAGCCCAGGAAAGCGTTGTTCAAAATAACGACGATCGGAGCCGGGCAAACCTCGCATTACTCCATTTCCATCATATTCGTAAACACCGTTTTTCTCGAAAATGTCCGCCAACGCGTGCAAATCAAGATCGCATGCCCGTGCGATATACTCCGCGGTCAGCACCGAACGGGTCATTAAGCTGCAATAGACGTGAGTCAATCCATAACTGGTTTCACGCCCCGGACTAAAAGGATGCTGGCGCGGTTCGCCCTCGGGATGAGCCAGGTGCTCGGCGAGTAACTCGGCCTGCCGGTGACCGGTATCGGTAATTTCCGGATCAGGGTTGCGTCCGTCAGCACGGTCACTGCCATCCCAGATTAAATTGTTGGCTGATTGTGCGTGTCGTACCAGGTATAGTTTCATGCGCTTAATTCTCCAGGGAGTCTCTGATTAAATCGATGCTTGGCCAATCATGGTTTTCATTTTCTCAGCGGCCACATCGCTGCCGTCGTTGCGCTGCCATTCGATATACTTCGAGCAAAATGCGGCTACCTCCGCCTTACCGGCGAGAGCATTTAAATCATCAGCCGAACGCACGCCGAAACCGACCGCGAGCGGTAAATCGGTAAATTGTCGAATTCTGTCGAGGTATTTCTCAAAATCCTCACCCCATTGCGTCTGATGCCCGGTGACACCCATGCGCGATACCACGTAAATCATGCCGCGGGAGGCCTTCGCAATTCTCTCAACCCGTGACGGTGGTGTATTCGGCGTCACCATCAATATCGGCGATAAACCGAGTTCATCGAAGGTCGGTAACCAGGGCTCGATTTCCTCGACGGGCCAGTCGGGAATGATTAATCCCTTTATACCCACCGATGCTGCTTTCTCAAATAGTGCCTGTAGGCCATAACGATATAACGGATTCAGGTAACTCATCAAGATAAAGGTAACTTCGGGATGCCTGGCACACACCTTTTCGGCAAGCGCAAGCGTCGCCCGCACCGAACCACCGTGCTTGAGGGCATCGTAACAGGCATTCACCAGGGTATGCCCATCCGCGACCGGATCGCTAAAAGGAACCTGCAGCTCGATCAGTTTAACTCCCGATTTCACCAGTCCTGCAATCGCTCTCTCATTTTCGTCCAGGTTCGGAAAGCCAACCACTGCATGCGACATCACCTGTAATGCTTCGTACTGTTTTGGAAACATGCTTACTGCCCTCCCGCTTGCGCCAATAGTTCTTTCGATCGCAGCGCCTCGCGCTGCAGAAACCCGGTCCATTCAGCCTGTGGAAATGCACGTGCAATATTGAAGATATCCTTATCACCGCGTCCACTCAGGTTAATCACCAGATTTTGATCCGGCTGCATCGCCTTTGCGCGTTTGAATCCACCGGCTAAACCATGGGCTGATTCGAGGGCCGGAATAATACCTTCGACTTTCATTAACAGACTAAACGCATCGGTGACTTCCGCATCAGAAGCAGACTCGGGTATTACACGTCCGCTTTGAGTCAGGTGCGCGAGAATCGGTGAAACACCCACATAATCCAGACCAGCGGCAATACTGTGAGTATCGCCGAGCTGGCCATCATCGTTTTGCAGGAACAGGGTTTTATAACCCTGCGCGATTCCGGTTTCACCGGTTCCTTTTAATAAACGCACAGAATGCTGGCCTTCGTCAAGACTTCGGCCGCCGGCTTCTACACCCACCAGTACAACTTCGGGATCATCCAGGAAAGCACCAAAAGCACCCATTGCATTCGAACCGCCGCCGACACAGGCGACTATTTCCTGCGGTAGGCCGCCCATTTGTTTTAGCGCCTGTTGCTTGATTTCATCGCCGATGACA
>QNFD01000229.1 GCA_003645435.1 Gammaproteobacteria bacterium
AACCTAGTGACTGGAATATTTGGTCATCGAAAATTTCAAGCACCTTGGCCGCCAGGTAACAGGCAAGAAATATCCAGATATCCCGATCACGGGTATATTTAGAACTGAACATCAGCAATATCAGCGGTATTATCAGCATCGGCAAAAACTGCACCAGTGCATAAGGGCGCAAATCTCCGGAACCCGAGAGTTCGCTGAATGCCCAGTACAGGATTGACGAAACTCCGACGACTAACAGGGGTAGAAATATCAATTTGGCGAATCGACTGGAAATTCGTTCACCTATCAGGATGGTAAAGAAAGACATGAATGCAAGGGTCATGGGTAGTCGATCCCAGACCAGGCTTTGATTGTCCGGCATCCAGTGGTACCAGGCTGATCCAGGTGCAATTGCTATCAGCGCGGCGAAGAAGATGAAATATGCCGGAAACAGGGAGTCGACAATTACGAGCGAACGGCGCAGGCAGAGCAGATACAGTCCAGCAAACCCGGCCACTGTGAATAGCAGGTTAGACGCGACATTCAGTGTATTGGGAGTCGACAGGTAACCGCGCTGGTCGGCAAACTGATGATATTGCTGGTCCTGTGGAATGGGATCAACAAAGCTGGTAGACACAATTAGGATGACCCCGATCAATATTAGCAGCGCCTGTTTTTGCCGGATCGAAACTGGACTCATTGCTTAACTGCTTCCTGGGTTTGCAAAACTGATAACAAGCCTTGCAAATCCTTTGTATTCAATGTGATGCCAAACCGCTGCATTAAAATAGCTTCCAGTATTATCTTATCCTCGATTATGGATTCCTCTCGATGGCCTGCCTCGGTGACAATAAAGCGGTTGTTTGCACAGGTTATGCGCCCCTGTTCGGTGGCGCGTGAACAGACCGTCCTGCGTGTAAAATTTGACGCCTCGTTGGTCTGGTGATATTGGCACATGGTTTCGAATTCTGATATTTGATGTGATTTCAGATCAAATATATACAGGGGTTTCCAGTCCCCGACCTCAAATCGTTGCTCCAGAATCCAGCGTGTACCATTACTTTCCACGCGATAATAGCGATCAAATTGGAGCACCGGTTTGTGCGCGGGGAAAATCGGTAACAAGAAAGAGTCGCCAAAGCCAACGTCGGCGAATACGGGTTGATCGGCCTCCACCCTCAGTAGCATGTGGTCGAATTCAGGGCCCAGGGATTTACCGTCGAAAGTGGAGGCTGACAGAAGTTCGACCGAAAAACCCAGTTCACCAAGAAGCCAGGCAAAAGCGTAATTGAGTTCGTAACAGAACCCGCCGCGCCCGAGGTTGACTATTTTATGCAAAATCGCGGGCAGTTCGAGGCTGATTTGCCGGTTTAGCGAGATATCGAGATTCTCGAATGGAACCGCCAGCATATGGGTCAGATGGAGTTGGTTCAGAGTTGACAGGTTTGGCGCCAGACTACCCTGATAACCGATGCGGTCGAGGTATTTTTTGACGGTAACTGTTTGTGGTTTGATAGTGGTGCTCTTGTGCGAATTCAGCGAATTTATGCCGGTGCCGGGTTGCCGGTGGACCACTTTTTAAATCGTTTTTTACAATAAACCAGCAATGACGGGTAGTCGGGAAAATAAAGTTCAAAGCCATCTTCCGCGGGCGCATCGTATTCGCAGAATTCATTCTCATGGCTACGGCATATGGTAGGTCGATCCTCGTATATACCGCAACGGCCATCAAACTCGAGGTGGCTACAGGTTGCATCAAACATCACGAACCAGCCATCGTCGTCCTTGTATACCCCGACCCCCTGGTGTGAGACCTGCCAGAGTAAAATTTCGAAATCGTATTTTGATTTGGGCGCGTCGATTTGTTGGGTGACGTAAGTACAACAAGTTGAACCGGTGCACAGGTCGCATTTACTTTCCGCGCTGGAATCAGCTTCTATTTTAATTTCAGGAAATTCCATAATTTTCATATTGTATCTGCAAGCCAGTCTCTGGGCTGGAGAAAAAATTCAGTGAGCTGCGCCTCGCGACTACCAGGTTCCGGCTGGAATTTGTATTGCCAGTTTACCACGGGGGGCAGGGACATTAGAATCGACTCGGTGCGTCCGCCCGACTGCAGGCCAAACAAGGTACCACGGTCGTAAACCAGGTTGAATTCGACATAGCGCCCGCGACGATACCACTGGAACTTTTTCTCCTGTGCAGTAAAAGCGATATCTTTGCGCTTTTCCACAATGGGTAGATAGGCTGGCAGGTAGTGATCTCCAACACTGCGCATAAAGGCAAAAGCAGTTTCGAAATCGGGAGCATTTAAATCGTCGAAAAACAATCCGCCTATGCCGCGTGCCTCGTTGCGATGTTTCAGGTAAAAATAATCGTCGCACCATTTTTTATATTTAGCATAGTGGTTCGCCCCGAATGGTTCGCAAGCTTGTCTGGCGGTTTGATGCCAATGCCGGCAGTCTTCCGCGTAGGCGTAATAGGGTGTTAGATCGAATCCGCCGCCAAACCACCAGATTGATTCCTCCCCGGGTTTATCGGCTATAAAAAAACGAACATTTGCATGCGAGGTAGGCACGTGTGGGTTATCAGGATGGATCACCAGCGAAACACCCATCGCCCGGAATTTGCGCCCTGTCAGTTCGGGTCGATGTGCAGTTGCCGACGCCGGCAAGTTATCACCAGTCACCTCTGAGAAGTTCACTCCGGCCTGCTCGAAGACCTGACCGCCAGTGAGTACCATGGTGCGTCCGCCGCCGCCGGTTTCGCGATCCCAGTCATCGGTAACAAACTCGGCGAGCCCATCGGCTGTCTGCAGCTTTGCGGTAATCTCCAGTTGCAACTTCTCAAGATAGCTTCTGACCTGGTCGATATTGTCGTTCATTGATGAAATTTCCTGGATACATAACCGCTTTGCAGCGATCTTATCTCACTCGCCGCGCCTGTGCCCGTACTAAAACCGGTGACGATGGTGTCGAGTTCGTCGCCGAACTGACGACGTGCCTGCAAGGCGTTACGTACACTTGGCTTGCCGCGTCTGTTTGCACTGGTCGAAACAATTGGGGCTTGCATGGCGGAACAAATGGATACAATAAAAGGGTGGTCGGTTAGTCGAATAGCGATAGTTGTATGTTGTCCGGTTAACCAGACCGGACAACCCGGATTTGCCGGCACCAGCCATGTGACTGGATGCGAGTCTGGTTCCTGTAGCTGATCGATATGTTGGCTCGACAGTTCATCACTGATATAGGGTTTACAATACTCGAGGCAGGGCGATAACAGGATTAAGCCTTTCTCCAGGTCCCTTTGTTTAATGTTCATAATCCTGATCACGGCGGGGGCGCACATTGGATGGCAGCCGAGGCCCCAGATGGTGTCGGTGGGGTAGGCGATGACCGCAGCATTCTCGACCGCTTTGCTCAATCGGTTGATTGCCCAGGGAGACATGCCTGACGGGGTATTCTGATTCAGGAAGCTGGACTGACTTCTTTCGGGCTGGCCGTTTTAGTTTTCACGGCTTTCTTTTTAACCCCTTTTTTCTTGTTCGCCTTCTTCTTTGGCGCTGCTTTCTTTTTCGCTGCGGCTTTTTTACGACGTGACTTCGGTAGAGGCGCTTTTTCGATTAGCTCCTGGCAGACTTCGAGTGTCAGGGTCTCGGGATCCTCGACATCTTTTGGAATTCGTGCATTTTTTATTCCATCGGTAATATAAGGCCCGTAGCGTCCGCGCAGTACCTTGATATCGGTACCTGCAAAAACCTTTATCTCGCGATTCGCATCAAATTCCTCTTATCGCGTACCAGTTCGAGTGCTCGCTCGAGTGTCAGGGTGTAAGGATCGTCGCCTTCTTTAACATTCAGCGAGACAAACTTACTATCGTATTTTACATAGGGGCCGAAACGACCGATGTTAGTCGATATCGCCTCGCCTTCGGGAGAAGTACCGAGTTCACGTGGTAGCTTGAATAACTCGAGTGCTTCGGCGAGGGTAATACTGTCCATTTTCTGCCCGGGCCTGAGACCGGCGAATTTGGGTTTATCTTCGTCTTCGCGGGTGCCGATCTGTACGAATGGACCATAGCGCCCCATTCTTACCGTAATTGGTTTTCCAGATTTCTCATCGATACCCAACTGGCGTGACTGGATGGCTTCATCACGGCTTACCGATTCCATTTTTTCATCGATCAGGCTTTTAAAAGTGGTCCAGAAATTCTGCATCAGTGGCAGCCAGTCTGCTTCCCCGCGCGAGATTTCGTCAAGTGTGTCTTCGAGTTTGGCGGTGAAGTCATAATCGACGTACTGGGCAAAGTGCTGAATTAGAAATTTGGCCACTACACGTCCGACGTCGGTCGGGTGGAAGCGCTTGTTTTCCAGTTCGACGTATTCACGATCGAGCAGGGTGGTGATGATTGAAGCATAGGTTGAAGGACGGCCGATGCCATATTCTTCCAGAGTTTTAACCAGGGTAGCCTCGCTGTATCGCGGCGGCGGTTCGGTGAAATGCTGTTCGAGACGAATTTCCCTGAGGTCTACCCGATCGCCTTCTTTAAGCGGCGGCAGGATGTTTTCTTTGGTGTCGTCCTGCTTATTGTCATCCAGTCCCTCGGTGTAAACGCGCATGAATCCTAGATCCCGAATGGTTGATCCGGTGGCTCGGAATATATTGTCTAGTCCGCAACCGAGATCGATACTCACGGTATCGAGGGTTGCATGAATCATCTGGCAGGCGATGGTTCTTTTCCAGATCAGGCTATATAAACGATACTCGTCGTCACCGAGAAAGGATTTAATTTTTTCCGGTTCGTTGATTGCACTCGTTGGTCGGATCGCCTCGTGCGCCTCCTGGGCATTTTTCGCCTTGGTTTTATAAAAACGCGGCTCTTCCGGTAATGTGCTATCCCCGTATTTTTGCGATATCAGGGACCTGATATCGGTTAACGCATCGACTGATAATGTCACCGAGTCGGTACGCATATAGGAGATTAAACCCACCTGGCCGGCACCGATATCGATACCTTCATAAAGACGTTGTGCGGTACGCATGGTCTTTTGAGCGCCGAATCCAAGTTTTCGCGAGGCTTCCTGCTGCAACGTGGAAGTTGTGAACGGCGGTGAGGGATTGCGTTTTCGCTGCTTCTTTTCGACCTGCTTGACG
>QNFD01000230.1 GCA_003645435.1 Gammaproteobacteria bacterium
AAATGGTATCAACAGGCAGCCGACGCAAACGATGCTGCCGGACTATTCGGCCTCGGTGGTATGTATTCCAAGGGGGAGGGCACAACGGCAGATCTCCAAAAGGCGGGCCGGTTAATAGAGCGATCGGCATTGCAGAATCATTTACCAGCCATGCGCGCCTATGCCTATGCGCTGGAATACGGCCAACTGGGTTTTGACCCGGACGGTTCAGCTGCTGCCGGGTGGTATTTGAAGGCGGCTAATGCAGGTGATGGCGTTTCCATGCGTCGCTTGAAAGATGCTTATGCCTCGGGGCAATTGGGATTGCCGGTTGATCCTGAACAAGCAGCGAAGTGGGATGCAGAAATTAATAAGGAAAATTAACATGATTACCATGGTATTTAAAAAGGTTTTATTTGTAGTGCCGATATTGCTACTGTTTTTTTCAAATGCCGTGCTAGCTGCAGATGCTGGCAATGGAGGTCAGATATATCGACGGCACTGCGCTATGTGTCACGGTCAAAATGGCGACAGCGTCATGGTTGGGGCGGCAAACTTTAATCGGGGCGAGGGTTTGTTCCAGTCTGACTATAGTCTACTGGCAAGGATAAAATCCGGGAAAAATGCCTGCCCAGCCTATCGCGGGATCCTGTCAGAACAGAAGATCTTCGATGTCATCGCCTATTTAAGGACCCTGAACTAGTGAAATATTTTATTTTCCTGAGCCTCAGCCTGTCGCTGTCGGTAATATCAGCCTGCTCAGAGGAGCCCCCTAAAACAGAACCGAAGTCAACTTCGGCTCAAACCACCGATACCATCGAAGTTACCGAGTCGCCAAAAGGTGATATCCCCCAAATAATGGAGGTATTTGAGGTTGGCCCAACGGTTTACGTTCGATCCCTGGCTATCGAAGCAGCTACTCATCGTCTCTGGGTGGGCACCTCTCTGGGTGTCAATGAAATCAATTTGGAAAACAGCAGTCTGGTTAATACTTTTACGCGTGATCATGGACTGGCCAATGAGTATATATTCGGTATCGGTATCGATGCGGATGGATACAAATGGTTTGGCACCAATGCCGGCGGCATGTCGCGATATAAAGATGGGGACTGGAAAACCTATTTTCCCATGCATGGGCTCGCTGATTACTGGATTTACTCCTTTGCCAATGACCACGACGGCGGTCTGTGGATTGGAACCTGGGCGGGCGTGAATTACCTCAACCGCGAAACCAACGAATTCAAGACCTATGTCAAAGAACTGATCAATGAATGGGTTTATGGCATCAGCGTCGATAGCAAGGGAACGGTCTGGTTCGGAACCGAGGGCGGTGTCAGCCGGTATGACGGCAAAAGCTGGACTTCCTGGAATCACGAAGATGGTATCGGTGGCGATAACGAAGACGCATTGCCATTTAGTCGAAATACCGGCCTGGGTACTCGCTCCAGACATGACCTTGGCACACTGTCAGGCGGCAAGCCAACTTATAACCCGAACTATGTATTCAGTATTTTTGCCGATCACGAAGACACCATCTGGGCCGGTACCTGGGGCGGCGGTGTTGCCCGCTTTAAAAATGGTAAATGGACTAATCTGATGCAAAAAGATGGGCTTGCGGGAAATATTGTCTATTCAATCACCCAGCAACCCGACGGCACCTACTGGTTTGGTACCAACAAGGGATTGTCCCGTTTTGATGGTAAAAACTGGCATAACTGGAATATTCACAATGGCCTGCCAGGCAATGACGTTTACGCGATCGCGATCGCTCCAAACGGCGATATCTGGGTTGGCACCCGCGGCGGAGTTACCAGAATGGCTCCGGGGAAATCTTAATTTAATCGGAATCCTTGGTATGAACACGAAATTACTAGTTATCTCAATCCTCGTTGTCGCGGGCCTGGTTGCAGGCGCCTACACCCTGGGCGTCAACCAGGGCAGCGGAAAAAATGTCGAGACCGATCAGCAGCCGGCAAACAATAAAATTAGTGCCGTGGGCAAGATAACGCCCGATGCCCAGGTTCCCAGCGATCATGCTTCACTGGAATCATCACTATCCACGATACAAAATAATATCGATAACCATAGAAAATCCAAATTCACACACTTCAGGGTCGGCAATCGTAATGTGAAATCGATATTTGCCGAAGCAGACAAAGTCTGGGTAGGTACCTCAGGGGGCGTTATTCGTTATCTGCCTGAAAGCGATGATTACCGGCTGTTTGATGTACAAAATGGATTGTTGGCCAATGGTATTTTCCACGTTAGCCGCTGGACTGACGATAAAATGCTGATCGGCACCTATGGAGGCGGGCTGGCTGTGTATGACGAAATCAAAGATAAATTTGATATTTTTAATGTGCCTGAGGGTCTCGCGGATGCCTTTGTCTACGATGTGTTGGTGATGCCGGATGGGGACATGTGGATCGCGACCTGGTCCGGGGCCAACCGGGTTAAAGGGGGCAGGCTCGAAGACCCGGACGCCTGGGAAACCTACACCGTTGAGAATACTGACAAAGGTCTGCCCAATGACTGGGTATATGGCCTCGAGCTAGGCAAGAATGGTGAGGTTTGGTTTGCCACCGAGGGTGGGCTCGCCCGTTTCGAAAACAATCAGTGGAGCAACTGGGACCATACTGACGGCCAGGGTGCCGCTTATGATCTCGTCAAAGATGACAATACCTTTAATACTGACCCGGCCACGCTGTCAAGCCATCACGCCAGGCAAAAAATCGAAATGAATCTGCAAAATGTCGATACCGCCTATAATCCAAATTATATCGTTGCGCTCGAAGTCGACAAAAATGGAACCGTCTGGGTTGGCACCTGGGGTGGCGGCCTGGCTCGATTTGACGGGGAAAATTTCGTCAATTACACGGTAAAGGACGGACTGTCGTCAAATCACGTGTTTATGCTGCATGAAGACAAAAGTGGGATTTTATGGGTAGGCACCAGCAACGGAATGTCTCAGATCGATAATGGTAATTTCAGCAATAAGATAACTACTCACGAAGGTTTGTTTTCCAATACGGTCTTCTCCATGGATTCACAGCAAGATGAAACCTTATGGGTAGGTAGTTTTGGTGGTGTCTCGCGCATGAAAATGTAATCCATACCCGCGAGTCTGTCGGATTTAGATCTATTTGTACGTGAAAAATAATGTACCCGGAATAGCTGGTGTTATTTTACTGGCCGGGTTTCGTGTTACTAACTGCTGACTCTTGCTCAGCCGACTTCGAAAGCAATTGTGACTCCCATTCCCAAAGCGCAGCACGCGCCTTGCGCACAAAACGCTCATCCTCGTCGTTTGCCGCAAGATGAATATAGGATCGCATTGCGCCCATCGCACCTTGTAGGTCACCCATCTTTTCACTGGTAATGGCCAGTCCATAATAAGCATTGGCCTGGAATGCATCCTGCTCCATCGCGCTAATGAAATAATCTCGCGCCACGGTGAAACGCTCCATTTCATACAGCGAAAATCCCATGTTTACCTTGACCTCGGGAATCGAAGGGTTGATCAACATGACGCTATGCCACAGGGGTATGGCCCGTTCATATTCGCGGTGTTGCATATGCCGCACAGCCTCGGTGAATAACTGATCCAGGCTTCTGTTACTGCTGTGCTCGGCAGTGGTTTCCGAAATCGGGATGGTAAGTTTTTCTGTCATCCATGTATTCAGTAGCCAGCCGAATATTACAATGGCAGCCAGCAGCAATAAGGAGACTTTAATATAGTGTGTTTTCCTGCGCCGATGCTTGCGAGTAATCGAGGCTACCATCAGATCATTCCCTTGTGTGGTGCGGTAGAGATAAACGGTATTCCAAAGAAAGTTAGAAAAGCAAGAATGAAACAACCGACAACCAAAGCGGTATACAGGCTCTGGTGAGCGAAGTTCAGGCGCCAGTGCAATACGAATATGACACTCAACCAGGTCAGAAAGGCCCAGGTTTCCAACGGATCCCAGGCCCAGTATCGTCCCCATGCATCCTGCGCCCAGATTGCCCCAAAAAGTAACATCAGGGATTCAAAACAGAAGGCAAAAGCTAAAAAACGATAACTCAGGGACTCGACCGCCGCGTTCGAGACTGGCCCGTCGCTGGAGCGCGACTGCACCAGTTCATATATCGCCATACCCGTCGAAAGCATCAATAAACCAAGAAAAAACTTTCCCGAAAACACGTGGAAGTATAACCAGATCGTATTGTAAGTAGGCGGTAAGTAGGTATCTCTTTGCGTGGTAACCAGTAGCCAGATCATCAACAACGCTAGCAAGGGAACCAGGTAGCGACTCATTTGCCGATGTTGCCTGACCAGTAGCAGGAACAATAGCAGGCTAAGCATCAAGCTCCATAAATTACTACTTAAAATTTCGTAAAGGTTTATAAAAGGCCCGTGTCCTACCCGGACCCAGCTTAGCGCGAGGCTTAGGGTATGGCTTGATAACCCCAGTACAATGAAAAGAACTATTAATTCATATGGAAAGTGTTTTCGATTGAAATAAATAAATACGAAACTTATCGAGTAAAAAACGCAGGCGCTATATAAAATTAATTGTTCGTTCAAGTTCACCATCTGTCATATTTAAGTTGCTATGTGTCCCCGGAATTCCTGGTATCCCCAACCTATATCGTCATCGAAAAAATTCTGCTATCAGGCGAATTACGTATCAGCCGTAGATCAAATGCCATGCATATATTCCTCACAAAGGGTCTGGCCACTTCCGGGACTACCAGTTTTTGTTCGCTTAATTCCACCAATCCGTCGGCTTCCATTTCTTCGAGTTTTAGCAGGCATTGCACCAACTCCGGAAACTGACTGTCCTGCTTATCCCATGTGGTCTCAAAATGGCACATGATATTAAGAATATGCTGCCTTATGACGCGGTCTTCATCGGTTAATAAATGACCTCGAAAAACCGGTAACTCGCCCCGGTTGGCACGGGCTTCGTACTCAGGAACCGCTTTTTCATTTTGCGCAAACGCGTACCAGGAATCGCCAATAGCCGACATACCCAGGCCGATCATCAGCCGGGTTTTACTTGCCGTATATCCCATGAAGTTACGGTGTAACTTCCCGTTTATTAATGATTGAAATAAGGAATCAGACTTCAGCGCGAAATGGTCCATACCAATTTCTTCA
>QNFD01000231.1 GCA_003645435.1 Gammaproteobacteria bacterium
AGAAGAATATACGGTTTGCAATTTCACCCCGAAGTGACTCATACCGCCCACGGCCTCGCCATATACAGTCGTTTTTTACATGACATCTGCGGCTGTGGAAGCGCCTGGACTTCCGCCAATATAATCGATTCAACGGTAGCAGAAACACGCGATCGGGTTGGCAGCGATGCCGTTATCCTCGGCCTCTCCGGCGGGGTAGATTCATCTGTGGTGGCAGCACTGTTACATCGCGCTATCGGCGATCAGCTCACCTGTATATTTGTCGACAATGGTCTGCTGCGTTACCAGGAAGGTGACCAGGTGATGGAGCAGTTTGCACAGCACATGGGTGTGAAGGTAATACGGGTTGACGCGGAAGATCGGTTCCTGCAAAAACTAGAAGGAATCACCGACCCGGAGTTAAAACGCAAGGCAATCGGTAACCTGTTCATCGAAATTTTCGAAGAAGAGGCCGCTAAACAGGGAGACGCCAAATGGCTCGCCCAGGGTACGATTTATCCCGATGTGATCGAATCGGCCGGCGCCGCGACAGGCAAGGCACATTTAATCAAATCGCATCACAATGTTGGCGGCCTGCCAGACGATATGAAGCTCGAACTGGTTGAGCCGTTGCGAGAACTGTTCAAGGACGAGGTAAGACATATTGGGGTCGAACTGGGTTTGCCGAAAGAAATGGTTTATCGCCACCCTTTTCCTGGCCCCGGGCTTGGTGTTCGTATTCTCGGCGAGGTGAAAAAAGAATTTGCCGATGTATTGCGACTGGCTGATCGCATATTCATCGACGAATTGCGTGCGCATGATTTGTACGATCAGGTATCGCAGGCATTTGTCGTATTTTTACCGGTTAAGTCAGTTGGCGTTACCGGCGACGGGCGCCGATACAGCCATGTGGTGTCGTTGCGTGCTGTCGAAACCATAGACTTTATGACCGCGAGCTGGGCCCATTTACCCTACGAATTCCTTGATCATGTATCGCGCCGCATCATGAACGAGATCGATGGCATTTCTCGTGTCGTTTATGACATCTCCGGCAAGCCGCCCGGCACCATCGAGTGGGAGTGATAGTGCCGGCAGAGCAGGTAAAAGACGATGTGTTCTGGATGCAGCAGGCGCTTGAGCAGGCACGGTTGGCGGCGGCCCGTGACGAAGTGCCGGTGGGTGCGGTGCTAGTCGACAAAACAGGGGAACGCATTGCCGCCGGACACAATCAACCCATCGCCGCGCATGATCCGACAGCGCATGCGGAAATTATGGTTTTACGCGAGGCGGCCCAGGGTCTGCAAAACTATCGTCTTCCCGGCACCACCCTGTATGTCACCCTCGAACCCTGCACCATGTGCGTGGGGGCACTGGTACAGGCCCGGGTTGGACGCCTCGTCTATGGCGCCACGGAGCCGAAAACCGGCGCCATAGAAAGTGCGCATCGATTGTTTGAAGAAGGCCGGTTCAACCATTATCCGGAAGTTCAGGGCGGCGTCCTTGAATCTGCCTGTGCGGCATTGATGAGTGCATTTTTCGAACAAAAAAGACGACTCAAAAGAACCGGGCAGTCTGAATAACCGGGCAGGTCAGTGACTGGGTGCGATAGGCCTGAAAATGTTTTCGGTTTGTTCCTCGCGGACGAAGGCGCCTGATTTCGCCTTTAAGTCCGAGCCTACCAGGTAGTCGTAATATTTTCGGATATTTTCAACATAAATGACTGGTTCCCAGCCCCGCGCATATCCATATTTAGTCGATTTATACCATTTCTTTCGAGCCAGCAAGGGTAGACTTTTTCTCACGTCTATCCACTTATCGGGATCTCCACCATTTCTTTCAGTAATTTTGCGAGCGTCTTGAAGATGGCCAAAGCCGACGTTATAAGACGCTAGTGCAAACCAGGTCCGGTCCGGCTCGCTGATATGATCCGGTACGCGTTGGTGTATACGGGCAAAATATTTTGCGCCGCCGCGTATGCTCTGTTGCGGATCCAGTCTGTTTTTTACTTTCATTTGTTTAGCCGTAGCCAGTGTTAACATCATCAATCCGCGTACCCCGGTAGGTGATACCGCGTGCTCATTCCATAGCGACTCCTGGTAGCCGATCGCCGCGAGCAGGCGCCAGTCTATGTCGCGAATCAGGGATTCCTGCTTGAATAAGGCCTCATAGGAGGGCAAACGGTTACGGATATGCTGGGTCAGGGTTTGAATATCGGAATAGTTGAACTTTGCAACATGGCCGTAGTGTCTATGAATCAATTGCTCCAGGCGGCCATCGGCTTTGATAGTCCTGAAAAAATCTTCTATGGCCAATGCCAGGCTGTTGTCTTCGGCGTGGTTAAAGGCCCAACGTAATTGTTTTGGCCGATCCACTTCGAAGCCGACCCGTAGCTCTGGAAAAAACCGTCTTTGCAGGGCGATCTCGTGCGAGTCGGCGAGAACGTAATAGACCTTGCCGTCTTCAACCTGTTCAATCAATTCTTCGCTGTCAATATCGTCAGATTCAATCCAGGTCAGGTCCTGGTGCCGGCGCTGTAGTTTGCGCAAAAGTTTGGCCTGGCTGCTACCGCTGATCACTTTCAGGGTTCCGCCGCTGAGGTCATCGATTTTCCTTGGTCGTTCGACGGTACCCTTGCGAAACAGAATCTGGTTCGTCACCTCGTAGTATTTGGGACCATATAATACCGCGTTGCTGAAACTGGATTCATTTTTGGAGAGTCCGGCCGCGATAACATCACCACCTCCAAACAGTAATTCAGGGTAAAGGTCGGCAAAATGGGGAACCGTAATAAACTTTGCCTCGACGCCAATAAATTTTCCAAACAAAAGGCCCAGTTGATACTCGAAACCATTGGTTTCGTGGACATCGCGATAATAAGTAGAGGCGCTATTCAGGGTGAGAAACCTGACGTATCCCCGATCCTTGATAGTTTCCAGTTGAGTGAGTTTTTTTTGAGTGACGTTGGGATAAACGATCAGCATCAGTATCACTATCACGGCGCCGACGACACCGGATATCAACTGAATTCTGTGGGCACGGGGCGAAAGTTCAAGCATCTGAATTTCTATTAAAACGATATAGAAAGTTTAGAGGGCGGGAGAAAAAAGTGTTTTTTATTTGTAAAAAGCCCGCTACAGGGTCGCTGAGAGTGCTAATCCCTCGTAAACACCCATTCTTCCTCGCTGGATAGAGAGGAGTTATAGCTATAACCCTCACCATTGAACTGCCTGAGCGCCTCAACCTGGGTGATTTCTTCGTCGATAATATACCTGGCCATCAAACCACGGGCTTTCTTGGCGAAAAAACCAATAACCTGATATCGGTCCTGATGGTAGTCCTTGAATACCGGCGTAACAATCTGACCCTTAATCGCTTTAGCTTTGACCGATTTGTAATACTCAATAGAAGCCAGATTAATCAATACCCTGGACTCCATTTGCTTCAACTCGCTATTGAGCGCTTTGGTGATGCGCATATCCCAGAACTGGTACAGGTTATTACCCTGGTCGGTTTTCAGGCGCGAGCCCATTTCCAGGCGATAAGCCTGCATTAAGTCCAGCGGACGCAGCAAGCCGTAAAGCCCGGATAACACACGCAAATGTTTTTGTGCAAACTGGATATTTTCAGAAGTCATGCTGTCGGCATCGAGACCGATATAGACATCACCACGAAACGCAAACAGGGCCTGCTTGGCGTTATCCGGGGTAAAAGGCGTTTTCCAGCGTCGATTGCGTTCAACATTGAGGTCTGCGATGTTGTTGCTAACCTTCATTAAACTGGATATATCCGAACTCGATAGCTCCCGCAGACGCCGATTTAATTTGCGTGACTGGGTTAAATGTGCCGGCTGGGTAAACTCGTCGGTAGGGGCAGGGGACTCGTAGTCGAGTGTCTTCGCGGGTGATATTATGGTTAACATGAAAGCCGGGCTAAAAAAAGAAACATGTTACCAAAATACCAGACGATTTATTGTAAATCCTTACTACTCAATTTCACTGCTGTTCCGTTAAGTTGTAGAGACAGGGATTGGTAACACCTACCTGAGACACGCCGTGAACCCATCCATGGGGGCTCGACACCCGCTTCCATGCGGGTGACGGTCTCAGGTAGGTGTTACCAATCCCTGTTCCTGGAATAGATGTAAAGCTTTGATGGGTAAGCAGTACTGCACACAGCAGGGCAAACTACAGGCGTGGACTTATGAGACAGGGTCTTTTATTCTGTTTGTGTTCATTAAATGCGTTGATTTCGTTTGGCGCCGCTTCGTAAAATACGGATAAATAATCTCACAAAAAGTCCGAAAAGAGTCCTGATATGCGTGTTTCCCGAGTATCGGGCTACCTGGTTGGTGGCCTGCTCACCGCTGCTATCGTCGTTATTATTATTGCGTTCAATATTGACTATGGGCGTTACAAAACCGATTTAGAGTTATTCGTCTCAAATACGCTGGGGCGTGAATTTGTAATAGACGGGCCATTGCACCTGACCCTCGGTCGGTCCATCCGGCTTAGCGCCGAACAGGTCAAGCTGGCATCGACCGACTGGAGCTCGGAACCAGGCATGGTCAGTGTTGGTCACTTAGAAGCTAGTCTGAACCTGTGGTCGCTGATAAACGGACCGATTTTAATCGAGTCTCTCACGCTGGACGAGCTGCGAGTCAATTTGGAACAAAACGCGGCGGGAGCCAACAACTGGGACTTCGGTGGCGAGGAAGACGAAGCGCCAACCGATAGTGGTCCGTCTGCTCGACCCAGTCTCCCCGTATTGCTGGATAATGTTTCAATTAATAACGTAGTGCTGGTTTATCGAAGTCCGGACCTTGGCAAACCCCAACAGCTTGTCGTCGACCAGCTCCTGATTAACATATTTGAATCTGAACAATATCAACTGGAATTGGCAGGCAATGTTAACCAGGTACCGATAGCGCTAAATATGACCGCTGGTGACATATATGATTTCACCGAGTTTCGAAACCTGGACGCCAGGCTCACAGGTCATTTCGGCGAAATTAAATTTGATGGCCAGGTGACAATGGCTGATTTGTTGAATCCCAGCCAGCCAATTGCTGCTTTAAAGCTCAATGGTCCCAACATCGAGTACCTGACAGACATCCTGC
>QNFD01000232.1 GCA_003645435.1 Gammaproteobacteria bacterium
AACATATTATGCAACCACACTTGCCGCTTATTTTCCGGCTTATACCACTGTGCTAATGAAGCAGGAGGGGTTTTTATTAGAGCTACTCGATCCTTATGGATAAAAACAATAGCACCTACTATCCCGATGAGCAGGCATTGAACAAGAATAAAGTAAAGCCATCGCATGGACTGCCTTTCTCCTTTGCTAAGGTGTGTATTAATTTGGTGTGAGAAGTATACATGAGTGACTACACAATCAGTCATTGCCTGTTAGCAGTATCGGAAAGGTAAAGGCAGCTTTGGCCTCAGGGTTTGTTGCTGATTTCGTTGCTGAACTGGCAGCCGGTTTAGTCATTGATTCTTTTTTTTGCCAACTTCTTATCTGTTGATTTTTTATCTGCCAGGTTAAAAGTCGCCTTCGGCACCTCGATTCATAATTTCTAATATAATTTTCTTAACACCCATCGCTTCTTCTTTTAATGCTGCCGGTAAGGGCTTACCACCATAGATCATGGCATCCATATTCAATGAGTATAACCACAATTTGCCCTGTTTATCTTCAACCAGACTAATACGGCACGGCAGGTAGGCTGAAAAGGAATCACTGTAATCCAGCATCTGCGCAGCAGTGAGCGCATTACAGAACATATATATTTTGAAGAAACGTGATTTTTCGCCGCTCATGGCTTCGACTTCTGACGAAAGCGGCAGCTCACCCACATTTTTAATGTTAAGTTCATTTGCTACCGATTTCAGTGTTTCATCGACGTCCTCCACTGACAGCCCGTCTTCTACCGGTATTTTCCAAACCGTGGCTTCCGCAGCATTGCCCGTGTCTAACAGGATGGTAAACATATCACTATAAACACCCCAGGCTTTTTCATCAAACTCATCAAAAGCCTGCATCATTGGTGCCACTTTCACTGCTGCATAAATAGCAATAACAACAGCAATAAAACCAACTAAAGCAAACAAATTACGCAATGCGTTAAACATATTTAAACCCTCTGAGAATTTTTCATAATTACGATTCTACCGATTCGATTAACTCTTGCAAATCACTAGCCCTGTTCTTATCCAGTTGTTGTTCAAGTTTTGTTGATATAAATATACCTGTTAAACCTGGGTCAGGTCTCAGTATTCTCTAATATTAACGTTAATTGTGCTCTGACCCGAATGGCACTTACTTAAGCGGAATATCGTCGTCCCGGCCTCCGAGCCGGGATCCAGGGTCGCTGAAAGCAACCAATTTACTGGATCCCGGCGGTCCGACGCTTCGGTCAAGCCCGGGATGACGATGCTGTTGGTTTATAGTGATTTTACCCTTAAGTAAGTGCCATTCTGCTCTGACCCCGGTGTTCATTTAGTCCCAAGGCAGTAAACAAAAGCCTTACCTAATTCACCCGAACCGCTTATCGAGGTACTGGATAATATTACTCGACCCATACATCCATTCCTTCGAGCCATCCTCTTTTACGAGGCGCAAGCAGGGTACCTGATATTTACCCCCTTCATTGATCAGTTCCTGGTTCCAACGCGGATCGTTGCGCGCATCGCGTGTTTCTATATTTAAACCCAGGCGACGAACGGTGCGACGGGTTTTGACGCAAAACGGGCATTGTTTGAAGTGGTAGATCTTCATGCTCGATGTTATTGCATCAAGCTCCTCCCGTTGCTCCGGGGGAAACAGCGGGATTTTTGGACGCGTGAGCCAGTCAATAAAAATGACGATTTGGCCAAGCGGCCAGCGAATTAAACGAAATACAGTTTTCATAAAAAGATTCTTCCAGCGCTTAAATGGCGCAATATTATTCAGGCCGTGCCTGGCCGGGAATTATAGTTGTTCGCAAAAATTATTTGGGTAAATGCTGGGTATAATGGTATGAATTTAAAGTTGAAATGAAATAGGCTGCATAAACCAGGCAATAGCTATTAATGCATCTTTACCAAACACCTGCGATATCGGGGAAGGAGGCTACTCAACTGTTGGATGTGACGCCCAGAGCGGCAAATGGCTTAATTAGACAGTTTGTTGATTTAAGAATACCTGAGGAGGTGACGGAATTCCAACGCAATTGCTTCCAAAGCCCGATCCGGCCCGATGAGCTTTACAGGGTCGGGCGGCTTTGACATGATCCGTGCCATCAGTGGACAGTAGTGACACCAACATGCATCATCTCATCCTCGTTCATCAACCCAGCAAACAGGCCTATTCCGACTATGAGTCGATTGCCGCCCGGATTTCGGAGCAGGTGGCAGACATCCGGGTCTTTATTGTCGACACGAAGAAACTGGACTGGGAGTTGCGCAAAGACGCGGCCGGCGCGCCAACACTGACTGTCTCCCCTATGCCGATGAAGAAATTCGCACCAGAGCGGGGGCGAATCCACCAGGGCTTTGATTTTCCAAAGAGCGAACAATACGAGCGGCTGGCCGCACGCGGCGTACCGGTACCGAACTGGCAGCCGATTGAGACCGGCACTTCGCTCGATCCGAACGATTGGGGCGCCTATGTCGTGATCAAACCCGACCTTTCGCGCAAAGGCGCCGAAATCAAGATCAAGCGAACCGGGCGCGTCCGCTACAAACCGCCGCAGGCCTATGATAGCGACCATCCCGCCCGCCATGCTGCATTATTGGCGCAGCGTTTCATTTATACCGGACGCTGGCCCAATAATTACCGTGTGGTGACATTGTATGGGCGTGCGCTGATGTCATGGCACTGTGAGGCGATGCACAACTATCGCCCGCTCGAATCCCGCTACGCTTTTCGTGGCGGGGCCGAAGGCGGCGGCATCACCATCGTCTCCAACAAGATGGGATCGCGTTACCGATTGTCGGCCGAGAACGATGTCATCGCCCTGGCGGAGCGGGCGCATTCCGCTTTTTCGGAACAACCCTTGCTCGGAACGGATATCGTAAGAGACGTGGAAACGGGTGAGCTATGCGTGCTCGAAACCAATCCGCGCGGAGATGCCTGGTTGATGTCATCCGATACCGGTAACAGCATTCAGGCCGACAATCAGATCGATTTCAGCCATCAGTTTAATGCGCTCGACATTGCCGCCGACGTGCTGATCGACAGAACCCGCGCATTGGCGCAATAGCGCGTCGCAGCCAGAATTAAAAAGCCCCGCAGATGAGGGGCTTCCAGAGTTCGGTCCGGCGAAACTACATCATGCCGCCAATACCACTAACAAAGCGAAGTCGTTTTGCTCGGGAATTCCTGGTTTCCCATAAACCCGGAGTGATCTGGACTGAAAATCCTTATGTCGGTGTCGAGCGCGGACCAGTTGATTCCCCCTGGGCAGCATCTCCATTATTTTCAAACGGTTACCCTATGGTTGGCACGAGGACTGTCGGGATTCGTGTCTATGAGGTGGAATCGCTGGGAAAGCTGCGAGAGAATGAAGCGGTTAGTTTGACATCATGTGTTGTTAGCCGCGTATTTATGAGGCCTCTGCTAATCGCGCCAGGCGTTGTTCTTCTTCGAGCATAGCCTGTTTTATTTCTTCGAGTACTGCGTCGACGTCTGCGTCCACCTCGACAGTAGTGTATTCACCGCTCAGTTCAACTTCGGAATGCAGTTCACCCGCTTCGTATAATGCCCAGATTTCCTCAGCGTATCGAGTGTTCAGAATTTCAGGGGAAAATAGACCATAGTAGCTGGTGATTTTATTCACATCGCGAGCAAATAAGCGTTCGGCATGGTTGTTTGCAGCAGCGTTGACTACCTGCGGAAGATCAATAATAACGGGGCCATAGTCATCGACAAGTACGTTGAACTCCGACAGATCACCATGCACCAGGCCTTCACACAACATGCGAACGACGTAGCGTATCATCAGTTGATGATCTTCTACAGCTTGCGTGCTCGTCATCGCAACATCGTTCAAACGAGGTGCTTCGAATCCCTGGTCATCGCAAATTAGCTCCATCAGCAAAACGCCGTCGAAGCAGCCATAGGGCTTTGGCACGCGTACACCAACCCGGGCGAGCCGATACAATGCATCAACTTCGGTATTTTGCCAGGCTTGTTCCTGTTCCCTGCGGCCGTAACGGGAGCTTTTTTCCATCGCCCGTGCGCGGCGACTGTTGCGTACCTTGCGACCTTCCTGATATTGCGTCGCCTGCTTGAAACTCCGTTTATCTGCTTCTTTATAAACTTTCGCACAGCGAATTTCACTGCCACAGCGCACGATAAATACATCGGCTTCTTTACCACTCATTAATGGTCGGATGACTTCGTCAATCAGACCATCTTCAACCAGTGGTTTGAGTCGTTTGGGAATTTTCAATGTGGCCTCAATTTCTGCAACAGCCAGAGATGGTTATTGATGCTGTATGTTCTGTTACTTTCATACTGTATAGCCGGACCCTGTTTAATTACCCAGTTTTCTAACGCGGATCTTCCTGCCTTTGATCTTTCCGTCGAGCAGGATCTTAAGTGCCTGCCTGGCAACCTTTCGGTCCACAGCCACATAAGCCATTTTATCCAGGATATCGATCTTACCGATGAGCTTGCCGGGTAATTCGGTATTGGCTGTTAATGCACCTAAAATATCACCGGCCCTGATTTTGTCTTTTCTTCCAGCGTTGATGAATAGTGTTTCCATGGCTGGTTTGAGACTAAAATTATCTTGCCGTTGCAAAACAGATGGGTTTTCTATTTTTAGCGGACTACCTTGATAGCTTTCAATCGCATCAATACGATTTTGTTCACTTGCTGTGAAAAGACTCAGCGCTAAACCTTCATTACCAGCTCTACCGGTACGACCTATACGATGGATATGAATTTCAGGATCCGGCGTTATTTCAAAGTTGACGACTGCGGCCAGGTCCTTGATATCTAGTCCTCGAGCGGCGACATCGGTTGCAATCAAAATCGAGCTACTACGATTTGCAAACTGAATCAAAACCTGGTCACGTTCAAACTGCTCGAGATCACCGTGTAAGCTCAAAGCGTGAAACCCTCGCTTACATAATTCGTCTTTTAAATCCTGGCATTGCTGTTTTCGGTTACAGAACACGAGTGTGGATTCGGGTTGAAAATGTTCGAGCAAGGCAACCA
>QNFD01000233.1 GCA_003645435.1 Gammaproteobacteria bacterium
TCGTCGACCAGCGCAAATCCCACCAGGCAATAGCTAGAAATACTCAGTATAATATTCTGTACGCCGCCCGGCAGGCGATCCGGGCCGGATATCAGTAAACACATGAGCGCATAGTGCTTAATCGATATCAGCCACTGTTTTAAGTGATAATTCATTGGGTCAGGTGAGCAAGATCATGATTCGCATCATTACCTACTTGACTGGCGCAATCAAATTAAATTGAAAAGGAATGTGGTATGCGGGTTAGTTGGTTATAATCACGCGAATTTTTTGCGTGCCACCTATTTTAAATGAATACCCAATCGGCTGATGAAGTCAGCACTTTTCAGGAAATTATCCAGGCCCTGCAAAACTACTGGGCTGGGCTGGGCTGCGTCATTATGCAGCCACTAGATATGGAAGTCGGTGCGGGTACTTTTCATCCGGCAACATTTTTACGTGCAATCGGCCCGGAGCCCTGGCGTGCCGCCTACGTGCAACCCAGCAGGCGCCCCACCGACGGACGTTATGGTGAAAACCCCAACCGTCTGCAGCATTATTTTCAGTTTCAGGTACTACTAAAACCCTCGCCTGATGATTTTCAGGAACTGTACCTGGGTTCACTGAGGCAGTTGGGTTTCGACCCACTGGTTCATGATATTCGGTTTGTTGAAGACAACTGGGAATCACCGACACTCGGCGCCTGGGGTCTCGGCTGGGAAGTCTGGTTGAACGGCATGGAGGTGACTCAGTTTACCTATTTTCAACAGGTCGGCGGCCTCGAATGTAATCCGGTTTCCGGAGAGATTTCTTATGGTATCGAGCGGCTTGCGATGTATATCCAGGGTGTTGACAGCATTTATGATCTTATCTGGGCCAGGGGTCCGCAGGGTACCGTGAGCTATGGTGATATCTATCATCAGAACGAGGTAGAGCAATCGACCTATAATTTTGAGCTGGCCGATAGCAAAGAACTATTTCACTGGTTTGATGTTTGCGAGCAACAGGGTCAGATGTTGATTGATAACAAATTACCCTTGCCCGCCTACGAACAGGTGATGAAGGCTTCCCATGCATTTAACCTGCTCGACGCGCGTCATGCTATCTCGGTAACCGAACGCCAACGATTTATTCTACGCGTTCGTACCCTGTCGCGGGGCGTCGCCCAGGCTTATCTTGAATCGCGTGAACTACTTGGATTTCCTTTGCTGACGCATGTGGACGCTTAGCATATGAGTACTGTCGATTGTCTTATTGAACTAGGTACCGAAGAGCTGCCGCCGAAGGCCCTGAAACCGCTGTCGCTAAGTTTCGCCGAATTGACCCGCAAGGCACTCGAAGACTGTGGATTGGCACCGTCCTCGGTGCGCGTATTTGTGACTCCGCGCCGACTCGCGATGTTATTGCACGATGTGCCAACCCGACAGCCCGATCGCGTAGTTGAAAAACGCGGCCCCGCGGTGAAGGCCGCATTCGACTCGGAAGGCAAGCCTTCGAAAGCCGCACTCGGATTCGCGAAATCCTGCGGTGTAAATTTTGATCAGTTGACCCGCAAAGAGACGGACAAGGGCGCCTGGCTGTATTTCGAGAAATCCGAAGCCGGACTCGATCTACAACAGATATTGCCGGAACTGGTCGCCACGGCCCTGGCAAAGCTGCCCATTCCAAAGCGAATGCGATGGGGGGCACGAAGCGATGAATTCGTGCGCCCGGTGAAGTGGCTGCTAATCATGGCTGGATCCGAGGCGGTCGACGCTGAAATACTCGGCGTTCGTGCCGGCACGGTCAGTTATGGACATAGATTCCATGCGCCCGGTGAAATTCCGATTCCACAGGCTAGCGATTATGAATCTTTATTACGCTCCAAAGGCTGGGTAGTCGCCGATTTCGAACAGCGCAAATCCATGATTCGTGATCTCGTGGAAGAAAATGCAGGCAGACTGGGCGGTGTCGCGCAGATCGAGGAGTCATTGCTCGACGAGGTAACTGCGCTGGTTGAATACCCGGTTGCGGTCTGTGGTGAGTTTGACGAGGAATTTCTCGAGATACCGCAGGAAGCGCTGGTGATGACGATGCAGGACAATCAAAAATATTTTGCCGTATTCGATGCGCAGGGCAAGCTCATGCCCCATTTTATCGCGATTGTTAATATAGACAGCAGTCATCCTGAACTGGTGGTAGCCGGTAATGAGCGGGTGATTCGGCCGCGTTTCTCCGATGCTCGTTTCTTTTACCAGCAGGATCAAAAGCAACCATTGGCAGATTTACGGCCGCGCCTCGATTCAGTCGTTTTCCAGCAGCAACTGGGGAGTCTCGGTGACAAGACCAGTCGTATCAGCGCACTCGCCACTTACATTGCCGGTCAGTCAGGTGTGGATGAGACCGAGGTCGCGCGTGCCGCCGAACTGTGTAAATGTGATCTGATGACTGAAATGGTTGGCGAGTTTCCTAAACTGCAGGGCATCATGGGTCGTTATTACGCGCGTCATGACCGCGAAACTGAAATTGTAAGTGCCGCTATCGAGCAGCACTATTGGCCCAGATTTGCAGGCGATGACCTACCGCAAAGCGATGTCGCGCAATGCCTGGCCCTGGCCGACCGCCTGGATAGCCTGATGGGAATATTCGCGATCGGGCAAAAACCCAGCGGCGTTAAAGACCCCTACGCGCTACGACGTGCAGCGCTTGGCGTTGTTCGTATTCTGATTGAAAAAACGCTGCCGCTCGATCTGGCCGACCTGTGTGCCCAGGCAGGGCAACAACTCGCCGGAAAAATAGATGCCAGTGCCGTACAGGCCGAGGTAATTGATTATATTTTCGATCGTCTCAGGGCCTATTATCAGGATCAGGGCATCGGATTTGATATTGTCGATGCGGTGGCCTGCGACAAACCGACCCTGTTGTGGGATTGTGATCGCAGAATCCAGGCGTTGAGTGAGTTTCAAGATAATACGGCGGCACCCGCGCTCGCCGCTGCGAATAAACGCATCGGTAATATACTGAAAAAACAAAAGCCTGATTTAAGCGATCAAGTTGACCAGTCACTATTTGAGCTTGAGGCCGAGAAGCAGTTATATGAACTGATAACCGCATTACAGGCTCGCAGTGAACCCATGTTCGCAGAAGGACGATACTTGCAGGGCTTAACCGAGCTAGCCGGGCTGAGACCGGCGGTTGACCGGTTCTTCGATGAGGTAATGGTAATGGTCGACGACGAATCGGTAAAAAATAATCGTCTGGCGCTGCTCAAGCAGTTATTTCTTTGCTTTCGCCGGGTAGCAGACTTTTCCAGGATTCAGTCGTGAGTCTCGTGTTCGATTGGTTCCGTGAGAAACGCTGGAGCCTGTAGATGCCACAGATGGTAATTCTGGATCGGGACGGTGTAATCAATCATGATTCTGACGATTACATAAAATCGGTCGACGAGTGGATACCGATTCCAGGCAGCCTTGAGGCAATTGAGCGTCTGAAAAAAGCGGGTTACCTGGTCACTGTCGCTACCAATCAGTCAGGCATAGCGCGCGGTTTGTACAATGAAGAAGTGTTGCAGCAAATCCACAATAAAATGCATGACCTGTTGGCTCAGCGTGGCAGCAGTGTAGACGGAGTCTTTTATTGCCCGCACGCGCCGTGGGACAATTGCGCCTGTCGAAAGCCGAAACCCGGGTTACTGTTTCAAATTGCGCAACAATTTGATATTGACCTGTCTGTCACGCCTTTCGTGGGTGATACCATTAGCGATATCAAGGCGGCAGAAATGGCTAATGCAATACCGATACTGGTACGTACCGGAAAAGGCGAATCTACCATACAAAAATTCCCTGAGGCAGCAGATGTGCCTGTTTATAATGATCTTGCTCATTTCGTTGATGAAACTTTGAAGACTCGAGGAACATAATGGTTAGCCCCCTGTATAAATTCTGGCTCGTAATTCGGTCGACGTTTTTCTGGTTGTTTTTTCTGCCGCCAACCGTGATAACCGCCATCGTGGTTTCCTCGCTCTTCTTTATGCCAGCGAAATTTAGTGTGGCACTCTTAAAGATATGGATTAATTATAATCTTGCCCTGCTACGTTATATCTGTGGGCTTAAGTATCAGCTAGAAGGTATAGAAAATATCCCCGAAAAGGGATTTATTTTAATGAGTAAACACAGTTCGACCTGGGAGACTCT
The DNA here is from genome assembly GCA_003645435.1 of Gammaproteobacteria bacterium. The sequence goes on from QNFD01000233.1 coordinate 4,152, forward strand.
CGCCCTCCAAAAATTTTTTGACCCACTGGTATGGGTGGTAAAACGAGAACTCACTCGGATTCCTTTTTTTGGCTGGTCATTGATAACATTGAATGCGATTGCTCTGGATCGCGGCACCGGCAGCAAGGCGATCAAACAACTGGTTCGTGAGAGCAAACAGCGCATGGACCAGGGGCGTATCCTGATGATGTTTCCTGAAGGAACGCGAGTTTTACCAATGCAGCACAAACCCTTCAAAATTGGCGGGGCTATAGTATCGCGCAGGACCGGATATGCGGTGTTGCCGATCGCGCATAACGCCGGTGAATTCTGGCCGCGTCATAGCTGGATAAAATGGCCTGGCACAATTCGCGTGGTGATCGGTAAGCCGATTGAACCCGAAGATAAAAAACCCGATCAGATCATTAAGGAAGTCGAGGAATGGATCACTACCACCTGCGATGAAATCAGTGATCGCGAGCAATTAAAAAGGCTTGGTATACTCTAGAGAAATAGAAAATGGCAAAAATAGGAGATGGCAATGGGTTGGGTGTCGATCATGCGTTTCAGCGTGAGAGCACCCATGGTTTGCGGGCCGAAAACACCTATGCGGGCGCGCTTAGTTTCTTACGCTTGAAATACAGCAAGGAACTGGAGGACGTCGATCTCGCTATCACCGGCATTCCGTATGATCTGGCTGTTACCAATCGCCCCGGAACCCGGTTCGGCCCGCGCGGTATCCGTGCTGCTTCCGCGCAATTGGCCTGGTGGGCGAATTACCCCTGGGAGTTTGACCCTTTTAAACGACTATCGGCTGTGGATTACGGTGATTGTGAAATCGACCATGGCATCCCGCAGGAAATTCCTGATCAGATCGAAGCTCATATTAGCAAAATCCTGGACAAA
>QNFD01000234.1 GCA_003645435.1 Gammaproteobacteria bacterium
CACATAGTAAATCTCCAGACCGGCATGATTGTGCATTGGGTATTCAAAATTCGGTGCCAGGAAGAAGATGCCTGAACGCAATTTCTGATTGAACAGACGTCCCTTAGGCCCCACAATTTGCTTACCCACCATATAGTCCGCTTGAGTCGCATTAATACCTTCGCCCTCATAGACCTGTTGAAAGCCACCTTCGCCTGCTAGATCGATGATAGCTTCGATTAACTCCTGCGGCCCCTCGGCAGCGGCCAGGGCGTCCTCCAACAACGGTATCAGCGGGTGGTCAAGTTCGCCCGTCAAATTATCGCCCGGCGTTTCATCAACACTCCGCAGGACGTCAACAAAGGGTGCGAGCGCGTCATCAGACGCTGCCAGATCTTCCAGTATTTTCAGATAGCTTTGGACGAATTGAAGCGCCCGCGTTTGGCTTGTCATATATTCTCCTCGTTTATCCAGCGTATGGCATTATCGCATACAGTTCCCCACGAATTCTGTGAAAAAACAGATACGCATGACTTCAGATTTTGCCTGCACCTGGTCTAACCAAAATGGACATATGGCATCCTGATTCGGGTGGCACTTCAGCACATCGGGTTAAATTTATAGCGGTTATCGTAATGCATTTTTCGCCGCATGGACAAGGTGTTTAGTTTGATCGCGGCTCTCTTACCCAGGATTTCCTGCCCCTGTACAGTCTTAAGCTATACAGGGGGTTTTATGATATGCGAATGACGAATAGCAGACATTGAGAATTTCAAGGCGAGCTTCTCAGTTCGGCACAAAGCGGTCATGCGCTGTTAAACTTAAAGAAGATTTACAAGGTTACGGTTTAATTAGTAAGTGAAAGGAATCGGGGGGACAGCATACCTGTTCCCTGAAAACAGGCTTCACCTAAATTAGCGCGGCGTGATAGACAAGTCCTTATTAAATTCTTTCATAATCCGATCCAACTCGGAGGCGTCGGTATTTTCCCTGACATCAACATAGAAATCTACAATCCCGGCAATTGCCACCTGCCTGATCTGATTCCATTCATTGCTCATCGCCTTTAGCTCTTCCCTGTCTGCATCCAGGCGGGCAATCACACTGTTTTCGAGAACATTTGCCGAAATAATTTGGTCTTCCAGGGCAAGGATTGATTCAACTAAAGTATCGAGGCTGGCCAGAATCAGAGCCTGCCTGTCGCTGTCATCGATATGTTTCTGCATGGTCTTACGAGTCTTTGGAAAAGTCTGTTTTCCTTTCTTTTCAGCCTTCGCTTCCTTTTTTTCTCGCTTCTCACGGCTTTTTAAGACTGATTCACCAGCATCATCCAGTATCAATACCCATTCTTCTGGAGTAATCAGGCTGGAAGCTATAAGCCGGTTTTCTATGGCCTGGTCCTGGAAAGCTATTCTCTCTGGAGGCAATTGAGCAAAGAAGTTTTCCAAATCTGAAGCCTTCGTCTCCGCTAAACGATCAAGCTTTTTGAATTCCTTGATACGGGTTCTTCTTAGCTTGTCAAAAGCCTTTACATCTTTCTTATGCTGTTTGGTAATAGTGAGTATCTCGTCCTTTCTGGATTCTTCGACAACATACGTCTTTACGCCCTTATCCAGTCGGTCGATCAGAAAAGGATCGACGCCGCCAAATAAAATTGTAAGTAAAGCAATAGTTCCGATGATCATAGGTTAATTCTCCTGGTAATCTTTCTTATCATTATTCAAATCCCGATAGTATTCCCGTATTCTGAAATACCCTGCCTACGCCCGCGGTTTCGTCCCTTGGGGCTTGTCCGACGCCTGCCCGCTGATCCTCGTGCCGGCCTGCCAGTGCATTGCTACGTGGGCAGGCAACTGACAACCCTTAACAACAGCGGACATCCATACTAGGTAAAGCCCCGCACCATAGCAGGGCTTTTAATACAAATATTCTGTGAGAAATCAATCGAGTCTGACCCATTCGAATTATCTCGCCAATGACGGTTACCTCTGGATCTTGGTTTCTGTCAACCAATCGGGTCTTTTTGAGTCACTACGTTCACCCGGGTTCATGTCTACTCCTTCAAGCTTAGGCGCGTCCGGAACTTCGGCAAGTAAGCTTGTCTTGGCCTGTCGGATAACGATTTGCTCAGGCGTAACATTAATGACTGACAGGTCATGTGCAAGCAACACTGGGCCATCATAGGTTGTTCTCACGTTCTTAAAAAAATTGTCTATCAAAGCATCACCTAATGTGTAGTGAGAACCTACCCCTATTCCAGGTCTGGCAATATCAAAAACAAGCCCGAGTTCCTCCGGTATAGTGTGCTCACCCAAAGCATTTTGCGCGTGCTGAAGTGGCATCTTGGTTTGCGCGGCGTACTCTTCAGGAGATGGAAATACCTCGTGGATAAATACATCTACTCCCTTGCTCTGTTCAGCCTCAAAAGTACTTGGCTCACTATCAGCAGTATAGGCAAAAGATAGCCCTTTCCACTCCAGTCGATAGCCCATTGATCCATCGATGGTGTGAACCACTGGGAAAGCATAGATCTTAACGCCGTTTTTGTCATAAGCCAGCTGACGCGGGTTCTCGACGCTGAACTTACTGATATCAATTTCCTGGGTTACGATCGACGTGCCACCAGTTGGTAACAAGTTTCGTTTACTCTGGACATGCCACTCAGCAGCCTTTCTAACATTCTTTGTAAATTCAGCAGTACCGAGATCCGGTGTAGTACCAGATGGGCCCCAGACTTGAAGTGGTGTATTGCGGGCCCAGCCCATAGCATCAAATAGAGAGAAAATGTCACCGACATGATCCAGATGAAGGTGGGCGATAAAGACTTTGTCTAGCAGGGCGGGATGTATACCCATGCTATAAAGATTACCGGTTGTTCCGGGACCTATGTCAAAAATAAAGTTGTCACCATTACCTAACTCAACCAAATAGCTAGAAGTACCCTGCGCCCTACGAACAGGCGTGGGACTTCCTGAGCCTAGTATTGTTACTCGCATCTCGTTATCAGCAAGCGGCTCTTTACCCGGAATATAGTACTTAGGATATTTCTTATTTGAAGTGCCTTTTAACTTAGTGATTATTGGTGTTTTTGTTATGGGTTTTCCGCTAAGAGGTGTTGGATAACCATCTGTAGTAGTACTTTCTTCTCTGGGAAAGTAAAAGTCCTCATATTGGGCTGCGTCCGCAATGATAGGCAAGGCCAGAACGAACGCCAGTCCTAACGTCCGAAAATGTAGTATCGATTTGTAATGTCTCATTTCCATTAGCTCCAATTGGATTTACTTTATCTGGCGACTGAGTTTTTTTGCGTAATGAAGTTGTAACCATGTCGTTACACAATGCCGATAGCGATACACTCGCATCACTAGCTAAGGTTTTTAGTTCGGTATACTCATCTTCCGTTACGAATGTGACTACCCGTCTTTTCGGCCAGCGCCCACAGGTTTCGGTGGGCGACCCATCTGCATTCCGGGTGTGGTTTTACGAAACGTAGGCATGTAGCTACCCCTGCAATTTGCCGGTAAACTATCAGAATTCAAACATTCAACACATCCAAAATTGGCCAAAACCAGCAAAATGTCGATCAAAGAATCCCATCCATCCCAGGCAGCCATCGAAAACGTGACTGTGAGCGATATCGATGAGCTCACGGATAGGATGTCCGGTTGGGACAACGATTGGCGTCAACTAGAGGCTGGACGGTTACAAAACCGGATAGAGGTTATAGCCGGGAAAAACACAGTTATCCAGCAAGTTCGTTTGTCTCACTCTATTCATCAGCAAGGCAAAACGCCAAGCCAGTTGGTGACGTTCGGATTTCCCTCTAGCAAAAGTCGAATGAGCTGGGACGGCAGGGAGTTTCCCGGTCCGACGATGTACGACCTCAATGGCGAAAATGGTTACGACGCCGTATCAGGGCGGGATTTTTTTGGAGTGACGCTTTCGATTTCCAGGGTATATATCTCGCGCATTGCCCAGCAACTAAAGCTGCCTGAAACACAACTTATCGGGAGCAACCTACCCCATCTTCTTGCAAGTGAGAACTATGCGCTTGGTGAATTTCGGCAATACCTATATGGCTTATGCAATGACTTGTCCAATGCCAAGACACCGAAGGAAGATCATTTACCTACGATGGAACTGGATGAGGAGTTGCCGGTTCGCTTGCTCACTGCACTGGCAGAGACAAGGTTAGAGTCGCATGATCAGACTCTGAAGACCCGCAAGAAGGGATTGGGCCTGGCTATCGATTTCATAGAGGCAAATTGCGAAGACAATCCGAGCATTCCAGACATCTGCGCTGCTACCGGTTTAAGCTGGCGGAGTCTGGACCGTGCTTTCAAGGAATGCTTAGGGATCGGACCCAAGCGATACCTACTGAACCTAAGACTGATCCAGGCTCGGCGACAATTGAAGGTCGCTCCGCCCAACTCGAAAGTGGTAGATATAGCCAACGACTGGGACTTCTGGCACATGGGTCATTTCGCCCGCGAATACCGGGAAATGTTCTGTGAATTACCGGCAGAATCGCTAACGCGATAACTATCGGTGGCACTACCTAACGCAGGGGCTTACGAATGTCCGAGTCAGGAGCAGTTAAAGCCATTCAAAAATTTATCGCCAATGACCTCTGTGGGTCGAAAGCCGCCGTTAATCTCCGATTTCTTAACGACTGCTTTGGAGAAATTACTGCCCAAATTTGATGGTGAAACTCAAATTTTAAAAATTCATACCCCATCACCGGGCTATTTCCCGTTAGCAGTCATTCCTCGTATTACCGGGAACTAGCGCTTACGGCACACTGTGGACCCCCATCATCCAGCGAAATATGATCTTTATCACTGTAAAAAGTGCCGGTTAGAAGTGGTGACTGAACTTACCGCGCTCGGCCGGCGCCATCAGCTCGTGAAACTGCACACCACTCACCCGCACCAGACTCAGGTGATCACCCGCTTCAAAGAAGACTTCATCTAGTTTGCCAAGGCTGGATTTCGGATCCCACATTGTCTTAACCCCGTAGGCCATACCGATGG
>QNFD01000235.1 GCA_003645435.1 Gammaproteobacteria bacterium
AGTTACAGGTGAAATGGGGGTTAATCGCAGTAGACTGAGCGGGACCATCAACGGTGACGTTATTACTCTGACATTTAATTACAGGATGGGAGACAGGGGTACTGGTAGAAATGGTGTCGGGGAATTAAAGATTAGCAGTGACGGTACCAAACTCACCGGCACCCGGAGTGGAGGAGGGTTTCGCAAAGACAGTGAATGGATCCTGACTAAGGAGTCTGATTAACTATGAGGTCATATCCCAATGGCACTTTCTTAAGCGGAATATCGTCGTCCCGGCCTCCGAGCCGGGATCCATTGCAAAGTGTTTACTGAGTTTTCCCGAGGCCTTTTGTAGTGGATACCGGGTCAAGCCCGGCATGACGATATTTCCAGTCATTAAGTAAGTGCCATTGGGGTCATATCCGGGTTAATTGGGGAAGAACTGGGCTGATTGACTAAAGAGACCATGTGCCGGCAAAAATTCAATCGTCGTATTTTCTTCGAGTGGCGAAATATCTATCGCATTGATTTAACTGGTCGGGGAGACAGGAATTGAACCTACGACCTCTGCCTCCCGAAGGCAGCGCTCTACCAGGCTGAGCTACACCCCGACACGATGTGGTATCTTACGTGATCTTGTGCAGGTGCACAATTCTTCAGGCAGTTACTGCATTAATTGGTCGATTGACGAAGTAAACCCCGACGATACAGAGCAGCATTCCGAATATAGATAGCAATCCCAGGGTTTCTCCGAACAGGAAGTGGGCCTCGACCACCACCAGCGGCGGCACCAGGTAAAACATGCTGGACACGCGTCCGGCTTCACCGAGCCTGATGATCGCCATTAACAATACCACTGCCCCGATCGACAGGCCGAATATCTGCCAGCTTAACGCCAGCGCAAAACCCGGGGTCCAGTTCACTTGCCAACTCTCGCCAAATAAAACCGCAAAAAATGCGGTAGCGATTGCCGCCGCGAAATATTGCATCATTGTCGCGGTGAGTAAATGGGACTGGCTGCAAAACTTCTTCTGGTAAAAAACACCTACCGAGATGGCTACCAGGCTCAAGATGCAGAGGCCGATATAAAACCATTCGAGACCGCCGTTGGCGCTAAGATCAAGGCCGAATTTCCCAAACACGACGACGGCAACGCCGATAAATCCGACCAACAGGCCAGCGGCTTTACGCAGATTTAGCGACTCGCCGATGTACAGTGTTGCGAGCGCGGTCGTGAGTATAGGTTGAATGCCAATGATAATGGCGACAATCCCCGAAGGCATGCCATCCTTGATTGGCCAGAATAGGAAGCCGAGATAGCAGCAGTGCAACAAAATACCGGTTACCATATCGTGACGATAATCGAAGATCCTGCGCGGCATAGCAGATTTTGTCAGCCAGAGGACAATGAGTAGAACGATCGCGGTAATCGTCATGCGCAGGCATAAAAACACGAAAGGGTCAGCATTTTCCATGCTGTACTTGGCGGCAATGAAGCCGGTGCTCCAAAGGGACACGAACAGCAGCGGCGCCACACGTATGAATAGCGAATGAGCCGGCATACTGTCGCTTTAACCCGGCCGCATACCAGATGCCGCCCGGTTTACTGTATTTCGATCAATTCGACTTCGAACACCAGGGTTTCATATGGCCCGATAGATTGGCCTGCGCCGCGTTCGCCGTAGCCGAGCTCATATGGAATGGTGAATTTAAATTTACTGCCGACATTCATTAACTGAACTCCTTCGGTCCAGCCGGGTATTACCTGGTTAAGTGGAAAGGTAGTGGGTTCACCCCGGGTGTATGAACTGTCGAATTCGGTACCATCGATGAGGGTGCCGCGGTAATGAACGCTAACCGTATCAAATGCTGTTGGTTTGGGACCGTCGGCGGCGGTTATTACCTGGTATTGTAATCCGGAACTGGTTTCCGTGACGCCTTCGACCAGCGCGTTTGCTTTAAGAAACTCTACACCCCTGGCTTTTACTTCGGCAAATTTTTTATCGTTTATCATTTTTTGATACTCCTTTAGTACTTGATCCGCTTCGGTCATGGTTAGCAGGGATTTCTTACCCTCCTGTTGGGCGGTAATACCATGGAGCAGGAATTGGTAGTCGATTTCGCCGTATTGCTTAAGAACCCGCTCTGAAATCATCATGCCGAGTGCGTAGCTGTGTTTTTCGTCATCGGTAGTCAACATGATCTCACCGCTTTGAGTGGCTGCAGTGTTTTTATCACTTTTAGTCGCCTCGTTGCAACCGGAAATCAGCAGTAAACCGGCAATAATAAGAAGAGAGGGTGAAGTTTTCATGGAGGTTGGCCCTGTTTAGGTAAATCGGGTGATTAATGGAGCGGCAAATAAATCGCGGTATTATATAGAACTCAGATGATTAATACAGATTCGAATTCATGAAAATTTTAACTTCTGAGAACCGCTGACTAACCCGGCATCCCACTCAGTGAACGCTGTCGCGATATTCGCTCGGAGACTTCCCGTACCAGCGTTTGAATGCGCGTGAAAAATTACCCGGTTCGGCAAATCCGAGCAGAAACGCGATCTCGTTAAAAGAACGATGCGGATCCCTGACATATTGTAGACCGAGATCGCTACGCGTACTTTCCAGTAGCTGGGTGAAAGACATCCCCTGTTCCTTAAGCCTGCGCTGGAGGCTACGTTGACTGACATGAATAGAATTCGCGATCTCTTCTTCGGAAACCTGTCCGCCTGGCAAGCGTTCGATCAGCTTTGCCCGCACCTGCATGGTGACGTCGTTACGATCGAGATTCGCCAGGTAGTCGGTAACGATTTGATCGTTGACTCTCACCAGTTCCGGGTTGGCTGTTGTCAATGGTGTGGTGACGGCCTGCAGGTCTAGCACCAGCTCTGTTTCAGGCTGCGAAAAACCTACCGGGGCATCAAAAAAATCGGTGAAACAGTCGGAAGCCCCGGGACCCGGGTGGTGAAACGAAACCCGGATTGGTCGTAAATTTTCGCCGTAAGCGGTTCGACACATGGTCATTATCATTGCCATGCTCGAGTCTATAGCCACCGAATGGGGTTGCGGTTTCATAGTTCTCGGATCAAGAATCAGGTGGAAAGCATCCGCGGTTTTGCGTAATTTCAAAACACCCTGGGCCCCGGTGTTAAGAAGCCGTGCGTAACGCGACATGCCCTCGAAGGCTTCTTCCAGGCTGTTACTGGCAAGCCATGAATAGCCAAGCGCATGTAATGTTGTCGGGTGCCAGAAACTGGCTGCCTTGATACCCAGGCAGGGATCACCGGTGGTATCTCTGGCGAGCGCCCAGAGTCGAGTTACCGACGGGAAAGAAAAACGCGCCAGCGGGTCCTGCAGTTTGGAGTGATCGAGTCCCACCTTCGCAAACAGATCGCGGCTGTCATAACCGTATGAATCGATCGCCTTGGCGAGCAACAAAACGGCAGAAGACAGGGCGGTAAAATGAGTATTTTGGTCCATGGATGAGCTTTACTTAGGTTCGAACGGATTCGCGATATTTACTCGGCGACTTGCCATACCAACGTTTGAAGGCGCGGGTGAAATTACCCGGTTCGGCAAAACCCAGCAAGAAGGCTATCTCGTTGAACGAGCGTTGCGGGTCGCGCACGTATTGTAAACCAAGGTCGCGGCGGGTGTCTTCTAATAGCTGGGTAAATGAAACGCCCTGTTCCTTCAGTTTTCGCTGAAGGCTTCGTTGGCTAACGTTAATCGCGGAAGCAATCATTTCTTCATTTACCTGGCCGCTGGGCAGGCGTTCAATTAATTTTGACTGGACCTGCATGGAAAGATCGCTGCGATCGAGCTGGGCCAGGTAGTCGGTAACAACCTTATCGCTGATTCGCACCAGTTCCGGATTAGCGGTTGCGAGCGGAGTGGTCACCACTTCAGGAGTCAGCCATAGCGCGTTGTTAGCCTGGGAGAATCCGACCGGGGCGTCGAAAAAATCAGTAAAGCAGTCTGCGTTTTCGGGTCGCTTGTGCTGGAAGGATACCCGCACGGGGTTAAGGTCAGGACCGTAAGCGGCGCGGCACATGACGAGTATCATGGCAACCGAATATTCCACCGTTGGCGCGACCAAAGAAGGTCTTAAGCGGTCAGTGTGGATAATAACGCAGTATGCGTCCGCGGTTTCCTGATACTCCATGATGTCTATAGCGCTGGTATTAACGATTCGAGCGTATCGAGACGATCGCATGAAGGCGTCTTCCAGGCTATTGCTGGCTAACCATGAATAACCCAGCGCACTGTAACTGGTCGGGTGCCAAAAAGTAGCTACCTTCAGGCCGAAGCAGGGGTCGTCAATTGCTTTGTCGGCTAATGCCCAAAGTTTGTTGACCGCTTCAGAGGAATATCGAGCAAGCGGATCTTTTAACTTTGAATAATCAAGACCTACCCGACTAAACAGGTCGGAACTGTCAACACCGTAAGAATCAATCGCCCTCACAAGCAATAAAACTGACGAAGCCAGTGTAGTAGTTTGGTTATTTTTAGTCATTTTCCGCTCTTTATTGACCTGGGATAATAGATTGGCGCCTGCGGATTAGCAACAATTTCGAGACTGCTCCCATAGTAGCACACCAACAAATTTCAAATTAGAGGTATGCAACTATGGTTTATTTAAAACCAGCAATCGGAACGTCACAATGTACGATCAATGAGACTATTCACTATGTAGGGATAGGCCTGCACAGTGGGCACAAGGTGTCTATGACTCTGCATCCGGCTTCGCCTAACTCTGGTATCTGTTTCGTGCGCACGGATATCGATCGCGATCATTCCTTTATTCGCGCTTCCTGGAGAAATGTGGTCGATACACGCCTGTGCACGGTACTCGGCAATGAGCACGGTATCACTATTAGCACGGTCGAGCATTTGCTGGCTGCTTTGCGCGGTTGTGGTGTCGATAACGTATTGATAGAGATCAGCAGCGATGAAGTACCGATACTCGATGGTAGTAGTGCGCCCCTGGTCAAGATGATCAAGCAAGCCGGCGTAAGCGCGCAGCGGG
>QNFD01000236.1 GCA_003645435.1 Gammaproteobacteria bacterium
CCAATGGGTTGCCTGATGGTGTGGCAGCGACTCGCGTTTCTCAGCGATACGCTGGGCCACGCCGCGGTGATGGGGGTCGGTCTCGGTCTGTTGTTGCAACTTCCTGCGATGTTTGGCGTATTGGCGGTGGTGATGTTAATCGTCGTATCGCTGAGTCAGGTTACGAGCTTCAATACCGCTTTATCGGAAACCACGCTTGCGATAATTTCACATACCGGGCTCGCCGCCGGCCTGATTCTGCTGGGTGTGCTGCCAGCCAATACGGTGAGCCTGGAAGCAATTTTGTTTGGCGACCTGCTCGCGGTGACATTAAGCGATCTTGGCATGATCCTGGTCACCACCATAGTGCTCGCGGGTTTATTGATAAAATACTGGCGTTCATTTGTTGCGGTATCGGTAAGCCGGGAAATTGCACAGGCTGAAGGCATCGAGGTCCGCAAGGTGCAGTTGATCATGTACCTGATGATCGCCCTGCTAGTCGCGGTAATGATGAAAGTCATGGGTGTACTGTTAATCGCGGCAATGCTGGTTATTCCAACCAGCAGCGCGCGGGTATTGAGCAGCAGCCCGGAACGTATGGTAATGTTTAGCGCCCTGTTCGGTTTTGCCGCGCTCACTGGAGGGATTCTAAGTTCCTTTCATTTCGACTGGCAGACTGGACCGGCGATTGTATTGTCGGCAACGGCCTTGTTACTGGTGACTTTGGTGGTTGTACGGCGGGTGAGTGGTCAGTGATCAAGCCTGATAAATCGGCACCTCACCCAGCAGCCAGTCGACTGCTTCGGGGTTTTCGGCCGCTATTCGTCTGCGCGTTTGGTAGTTAAGCTGCGGTACCGATGCGAGCAAATCCAGGTAGGTTTCAGCCTTCAGTTTTAACAGGCCGCAGCTCGTTTCAGCTACCAGCCCAACCGGATTGCTATAGGTATAAGGCCGCCAGCCATACTCCGCGCCAACGACCGCTTTTTCCTTGCTGCCGTCACCATTGGTGACCCTGCCTTCACCTTCGACGAATATGTAAAGATGTGAGTTATCCAGTAATAGTTTTTCACCGCTCTCGACTACCTGCCCGTCTGCGATTCGCGATATTTTTTCGATAATAGACGACGACATCGTTGCATACTGCGGTAGCTGGTTGACCACTGGACGTAGTAACCAGCGGCTTTTCAGTTTCTCCTGCAAGCCACTGTGCTGAATAAAATTCTGGAATGTTTCTTCACCAAATACACAGACTGTTACCGGTGTGCGGGCCACAACACTGGCGTTCCTGATACCAGCACCAGTTAATATCGCCATTTCACCAATTACGTCACCGGCCTGTAAAGTGGCCATAGAGTGTCGTTTTTCACCATCGTAGTTAATCACCTCACAGTAACCCGTGAGTAGCAGGTAGACGGCGCCATGTGTGCTGGCGTTTTGCGCGATAATCACGTCTTCGGTGTTATAGCGGTAAATTTCCTGCTCGGCGAGCAAATTTCGCATCCAGCGGTTAGGGAAAGGTTCGCCCAGCCACAGGGTCAGATAATGGTTGATCTGCGATGTATAAATACTGCTATCGCCTTCCCACAGGGTATATCGTTTGCCCGAACTGGCGAGCGAGAAAGTGGTATTCAACTCTTCGGGTAACTTGTCGACGTGCACAAATACCACGCGCTCCGCTTTCGACTTGAGCGAATCGGCAGGGTCGCCGTGAATAGCGCCGGCACCACCGTCGGCGATTAACATATGAAAATTATGGGTGTATAGATAATCCAGGTTAGATACCGTTGATGACCGCACTGCACCGGCTTTTTCCATCTCACGCACCGCGGCCATATTCTGGTTGTCGCCGACGATACAAACATCACGATAATGCCCCTGGTGTACTGCCGAAAAGGTTGCACCGATGGTGGGAATGCTGTGCACCGTGTTATGAATCTTGATATTAAGGCCATAATAGTTAATAGATTCGCCGGGAGTTACCCTGATCAGATGAAAATGTTCTTCGATGACTGATTTCGACCAGCCAAGGTTGCAGCTTAGCTTCTCCATAGCCATCTGAAAGATTTCGACGGTAGAAATAACATCAACCTTGTGGGGCATTTCCATGAGCGGAAACATCGAACAATGATCGTCATGCAGGTGGGTCAGAAAAATACAGGATATCTGGTTTTTAGAGATCCCGCGGGCATATAAATGCGCATCCAGAAACGGAATTGAATCGATCAGCATATAATCGCCGTTGTAACACAGCGCAAGCCCGGTACAGGGTTCGTCAATCGCAAATCCGGAAGCGCCACCGAGCACTTCAATGCCCATCTTGGTCAATCCCCCGGGCACGTAATCCATCGGCACCGGGTAAGGTGGTTCGATATTGAGGTCACCGCTGAGATCAACTTCGACATCACCACCCTGACCGCGAACCAGGTATTGATCCAGGCCCTTATGTTCTATTGAAAATCCATCGGCCACGGCAAGATTTTCTTTAAATGGAATCGGGTTGAAAAAATCTTCGACAGGAATGACCTCACCCTGGTTATCCTTGAGCGCCAGGTATTCTGATACAGCGAGCCACTCCTCCTTGAGTTCATCGTCTGTTTGCCATAAATCAAGTTCTTTGCGAGTCGGGCCCATCAGCGTAAAGCGCAATAATCGTAGCGCCTGGCTGATGTGTTCCGCATCACCAACCAGGTTTATTTTGCGATTTTCGGCCAGTCCCTTTGCGATAAACACGAAAAAGTAGAATGGAAACTCGAGATTGTTCAATAACGAGCCCTGTTTTTCGCGCACATCGGTCAGCACCAGGGTGTCAAAATTGGTGATACCTGATCGCAGCAGGCCTTTCAGAACCTCAGGTGGTTGCGCAAACAAAATGACTTCAGCCCCGTCTTTGACGATTCTACTACCGGGCGCAGGGGTGAGAATTTCGGGTTTTGCCATTTATTGCGGGAACTCGAAACAGTTCCAGTCAGTGTTTACCATGTTGAAAGTGTAGGTGTACAGAGGTAAAAGTGTTAGCTAATTTGCCTCGAGAGCCAACTCACCATTGATATCGATTAATATGGATGCGTTGCGCGGATCGTCTTTATAATCATGAGTGCCTTTCATAAACTGCTATTCTGGGTTGTCTGTGCAGCCGAGAATAAACTCGGTTCCCATGCTGCTAATGGTTAAAATATGTTTACCATCAAGCGTGCTTTCCTTGGACAGGTTGAGCAGGTCGTAAAAAGCGTTACGCCCAATCAAGGCCTCGAGCTGGTCGCGAACCAGGATATAAGGTCTGGGTTCCTGATTGAGAGGGTCAATTTCGACTCTGATCGGGTGCCGATCGTCTGCCACCACGCGCTCATCGAGATTAGTCGTGAAAACCAGTGCCTGCTGATTATTGTCGAAAACGCGTTCGACCATGGTCGCGACAAAGGGTGCGTCGTCTACCCGTATCGATAACTTCTCAACCGGTGTCACCAGGTAGTAACCGCTCTCCTCTTTGCGTAACACGCCGGCAAACAGTTTTACCAGGGCAGGACGTTGAAACACTCGTCCTTCGTGATACCAGTTACCATCGATCGTGATGCGAATATCGATCGATCCCTCCTGCTCGGGTTGCCAGTTTTTAAGCTTCCGGCCGGCAGACTCGGCCTGCTCGATTTCCTTCAGCAACTGGTCTAATCCTGGCATGTGGTAAGTTCTGTTGCGGGCATCGGCTTATGATGTTTTGTGTAACTGCCCGCCGTCAAGACAATATTTGTTGATATTCACCATAGAATCTACTCCTGCTAGTGTCGAAAACAGCACACAAATTGTCGATTTGGATGATATCAAAACCTGGCAAAGACACTATGCTTTGCGGTTCCTGGTTTTACTATGCCGGGGAATGAGGTATGCAGGAAAGGCAATTACCCTTCCCAAAGTCCTGGGCAGCGGATAATATTTAAGGCGCATGCTGGAATTGCCAGCAACAACCATAGAGAGAGTCTATGTCGATAGCAGAGAAAAATCCGCAAGCGGTTGATAACAGGCGCAAACAAAGGCGTGGCAAAACCAAGGGCAGAATTGTCGATCTCAATGCGTTATTGCAGGTGCAGGGCTTGCTTGGTGACGAATCACGCGCCAAAGACTTGCTAATCGAGCATTTGCACAAGATCCAGGATAAATTCGGTCATCTCTCAGCTGCGCATCTGGTGGCACTTGCCAGTGAGATGAAACTGGCTCCGACCGAGGTTTACGAGGTGGCGAGCTTTTACCATCATTTCGATGTCGTCAGGGAAAACGATAAAGCACCCCCCGCACTAACCGTTCGTGTATGCGAGTCGGTGAGCTGTGAAATGGCGGGTTCGGAAGAATTGATCCGTGCGCTAGAATCGTCACTCGAGGATGAAGTTCGGGTACAACGCGTGCCCTGCGTCGGCCGCTGTGATATGGCACCGGTTGCGGTGGTAGGGCAAAACACGATCGACCATGCACAGGGTGAAGCTGTAAAAGCCGCGGTCGATGCCGGGGACATTACCCAGCCAATGCCGCATGACACCATTGATTATGCAGCTTATAAGGCCGCTGGAGGCTATCAACTCTACGACAAATTGCTTGGCGGCGAGATCAGTGCCGATGAAATCATCGAAGTGCTAAATGGTACCGCATTACGGGGTCTCGGCGGTGCCGGATTTCCGGTGGGCCGTAAGTGGGACATTCTGCGGGGGCAGGCGGCGCCGCGTTTGATCGCAATCAATATAGACGAGGGCGAGCCTGGTACCTTTAAAGACCGTTTTTACATGCTCAGCGATCCACATCGGTTCCTCGAGGGCATGTTAATCGCGGCCAGCGTGATCGGCATCGACAACTGCTTCATCTATGTGCGTGACGAATATCCCTCGGTCATTGCCATTTTAAAACTGGCCATCGAAAGCCTGCAAAATAATTCGGCTTACGATTTACCGCATATCGAACTACGGCGCGGCGCCGGCGCCTATATCTGCGGTGAAGAATCGGCAATGATCGAATCGATCGAAGGCAAGCGCGGCATGCCGCG
>QNFD01000237.1 GCA_003645435.1 Gammaproteobacteria bacterium
TAGTTTTATTTTTGAATATTCACCTTACAGGCATGAATATTAAGTTTGTTATATATTTGAAATATATTTAACAAATGTTATATTGTCAAGAAATTTCTGACACTACTGTTTTATCATAATGCAGGAACTACTGGAAATCCTATTTAAGATCACGCCGACACTGACGCCGAAATTAAAGAGCGCTGCAAAGGTTATTCTGGACAATCCGAACCTGGTCGCCACCACTTCGATGCGTGCCCTTGCCAGGCGTGCCGGTGTGACTCCGCCAACCATGATTCGACTCGCCACTACACTGGGTTTTGAAAATTACGATAGTTTCAAACAGGTTTTCCAGGCATCAATCAATAAGCAAAATTTCGAGGACCGTGCGAACTGGTTGCAGTTTACTTCTGCTACCGATGGCATCGCACCCATTGTTCAGGAAATTGCGGAGTCGGGCCTGGACAATATGCGGCAATTTTTCCAGGAGCTCGATCTGGATGCGGTATCGAAAGCCGCTGATATTATTCTTGGCGCCCCGAATGTCTACGTGGTGGCAGCCGGCGGGGTGCACTGGCTCGCCTCTTACTTGAACTACGTGGGCAAGATGGCGATTCCGCAGATGCGCTTACCCCGTACCAGTGGAAATGGGCTTGTTGAGGGACTGATCCCGGTTAGCAAAGGCGATGTCATTCTGGTGATGGCATACCATCCCTATGCCCGACACGGCATAGAGGCATCGGAATTTGCCCTTTCGCGTGGCGCCAGGATGATTTATTTAACCGATAGCAGGGCGGCACCGCTAGCCTCGGAGGCCGAGGTATTGATATTGCAAAAAACCGAGAGCCCGCAGTTCTTCCCCTCCATGATATCCGTCATGGCGGCCATAGAAACCCTGGTTTCGGTGATAGTTGCGCGCAGCGGTGATAACGCGATTCGCAGCATCGCCGACTATTCTGAAATCCGTAAAAAAAGCGATTTTTATATAACCTGAGACGAGGCAGAGGAGTTTCCTGACCGTGCAACAAACGAGACCAACTGTAGATACCCGCGATGAAACCGACAGCCTCGGCACGGTTGCTATACCGCAGCATTCGCTCTATGGCAGCAATACCGCCCGCGCACTTGAAAACTTTCCGATCGATGACCGGATCCTGGGGCAGGAGTTTTGCCTGGTAGAGTCAATCGCCCAGATAAAAAAGGCCTGCGCACTTGCCAACATGAAGCTCGGAGACCTCGATCAGGCGGTCGGCTCCGCGGTGGTCAAAGCCTGCGATGAGATGATGAGTGGCATGTTGAACGAGCATCTGGTGGTACCGATTCTCGAGGGTTCCGGCGGTACCTCGACAAATATGAACGCGAATGAAGTGTTGGCAAACAGGGCGTTGCTCATTCTCAACGAACAACCGGGTAACTATGCGAGGGTCCACCCCAATGATCACGTCAATTGCAGCCAGTCAACCAACGATGTTATTCCCAGTGCACTGAAGCTGGCGGCCTTTGCCCTGGTTGAAGAAAGCAAACGCAGCCTGAATAATCTTGCCGGGGCCCTGACCGAGAAGAGTACCGAGTTTTCGAAGGTTTACCGCCTGGGCAGGACCTGTTTACAGGATGCCCAACCGATGACCCTGGGGCAGGCGTTTGAAGGCTACTCGGCTGTGATTGGCCGGGCCATAGAGCGGATAACTGCTCAACAGCAAGCCTTGCTGACTATTCCGTTGGGTGGAACCGCGATTGGAACCGGGCTTGGTTCGAACCGTGGATTCCAGGCAGAAGTATTCAAACAGTTAGAAAAAATTACCGGGTTAGCAGTAACCCCAAGCAAGAACCGATTCGATGGCATGCAGAACATGGACGAGCTGCAACGCCTGTCGGCTGAGCTGGAAACGGTTGCAGGGGCGATGGCGAGGATTGCGCGGGATTTTATCCTGCTGTCTTCAGGTCCTGCCGGTGGACTGGCGGAAATTATCCTGCCCGCGGTACAACCCGGATCTTCTATTATGCCGGGCAAGGTAAATCCTGTTATGCCGATGTCGGTAGTGCAGCTTTCTCACATTGTGCATGGCAATCACTGCTGTATCACGATGGCCTGCCAGGATGGAATGCTGGAAATCAATCACTATGAACATTCGCTCGCCTCGCGGCTTTTTGACTCCTTGCATCGAATCACCGAAATAGCCGAGTCGTTCGCGAGCCGCTGCGTTTATGGGATCGAGGCAAATGTTTCACGATCGATGGAAAATTTACAGAACTCCTATGCGCTTGCGACCACCCTGGTACCAAAGCTTGGGTACACCGAGGTTAGTAAACTGGTCAAGGATAGCGTTCGTTCGCAAAGACCTTTCCTGGAAATTGCACAGGAGAGAAATTTGATCAATGAGAGTGAGATACTCGAATTGATCAAGACTTCAGTGGAAATTAATTGAGCGGACAGGGGTCGTGAGTTCGTTATCGGTAATCGATCAACTGGCTGATTTCGTCTGTGAATTAGACCTCGATCGCGTGCCCGCGGCTGTTGTCGACGAAGCCAGGCGTTGTGTGCTCGATACGGTCGGTGTGATTATTGCTGGCCAGAAAAGTGCGCTTGGAAAGGCGGCAATAGAACACTCGAAACAGGCATACCGGGACGGTCATGCGCACCTGTTGGGAACAGCTATTAAATTACATCCGATGGGTGCTGCGCGGCTAAACGCGGCTTCGGGGCATGCCTACGATTTCGACGATACCAGCTATACCGGCATCATGCATGGTTCGGTGGTGGTGCTGCCGGCTGCGCTTGCCATGGCTGAGCATCAGGGAGCAGGCGGTAAGTTGCTGCTGGAGGCGTTTATCGCCGGGGTTGAAGTTGAATACGCAATTGCCGAGTGGTGCACGACGCACATTTATTACAAGGGCTGGTGGACCAGTAGTGTTTACGGACCCCTGGGAGCGGCGGCGGCGGCTGCGAAAATTCTCGGACTGGACCGTCATGCAACCGCGCATGCGATGGCGATCGCGGTAAGCCAGTCTAGCGGCATGAAGGCATCGTTTGGTAGCGATGCGAAACCTCTTGGAATTGGAGTAGCAGCCAGTATCGGAACCGAAAGCGTTTTGCTCGCGGCCGCAGGATTAACTGGTCCTAATAAAGTATTTGAAGGCAAGAATGGATTCCTGTCGCTTTTCAATGATGATCAGCACGCAACGCATATTGGGTTGCAGCTCAGCGATAAATGGCGCTTGCATGATCCCGGCATCTTATTCAAGTCGTACCCGGTTTGCTCCGCCGCCCAGGCGGGCGCTGAGCTCGCGGCAAAGCTAATGGATCGTCATCAACTGAGTTCCACTGATATTGTAAACGTCGTCTGCGAGGTCCCACCGTTGGTGAATATCAGTCTTGTTTACCACGACCCAGAATCGATCCGGCAAGCCCAGTTCTCGATGCAATATGCGATAGGTTGCATTCTCGCCTATGGCGACATAAAGCTGGAACATTTGACCGAAGAGGTATTAGCGCAACCGGAATTGCGGCAGCAAATGCAAAAAGTGACGATGCGGGTACCGGAATACCTGGAAAACGATGACACCGTTCATCAAAGATGCCCCGAGGGGGCCGGTGTAACAATTACCACGCGATCGCGGGAACAGTTTGGTGATTTCCTGGATCGGCCCACCGGTATGCCCGGCAATCCGGTGTCAACTCCGGCACTAGTTGATAAATTCCGAGATTGCCTGATACATGGAGGTAAGAGTGATGAGTTAGCGAAATCCATAGCTGATGAATTACTGGTAATCGATGCGTGTACAGATATCCGGTCACTTTTCGATCGACTGGCCAAATAAACTTCTTCTACCGGAAATGGATAGACTATATCTGACATTTTAGAATTAAAGTAGCGAGCGCCATACCGGCGCATGCCGGTATCCATTACAAGGATCCTCCGGAAAATTCAGTAAACACACAATGGATACCGGCCTGCGCCGGTATGACGAATGAATTTATTTGGGCCCGCGGTAAAATTAGGTTGTTACCAGGATCAAATATCTGTAAAAATAACCACATCCCCTCTTCAAGATTTTTCTTGGTGAACATTCCAGACATTAGTTGGTGTTGTGAACCAGTCGTTTGATTTTTATTAATACAGCCCATAAGATCAAACTAACAATAACTTAAGCTGGTAGCCATGATTGCAAGTTTACCCATGTATGATATTCCGGAAATCCGGCATGCTACCGATGCTTTGTGGCAGGGCATGGCACGACATTTTCGGCTTGAGGGTATTACGCAGGTACCGCATCAGCTCGTGCATGACCGGCACCTGAGCGGATTGTGGTCGGATGGCAACTTATTTATGAGTCAGTGTTGCGGTTACGATGTCGTGCGTCGATACAAAGACCGGTTTCAGGTACTCGCAACACCCTGGTTCGATGCGCCTGGTTGTTCAGGCGGCGACTATGCAAGCACTATCGTGGTTGCCGAGCGTAGCCCGCATCGTGACGTTGTAGATATGTTGGATACCGTGGTTGTCATCAATGGACCCGAGTCCCACTCGGGCATGAACGCCCTGTTTGCCCTGGTCGCACCCCATAGTCGAAATCGAAAGTTTTTTTCTGAAGTGCGAATTAGCGGCAGTCATGCGGCAAGCCTGGCAGCGTTGAAAAATGGTGACGCCGATGTGGCATCGGTGGACTGCCTGACTTATGAATTACTAGGTCGTTATCGGCCGACCGCTATCGAGGGTACGCGGCCGCTGGGGTTGACTTTCGCGGCGCCGGCGCCGCCCTATGTGACCCAGGCCAGTTGTAGTGCCGAAACCGTGACACGCATGAAAAATGCGCTGTTAGCGACATTTGCCGACCCCACCATTGCAGACGCCCTGCAATCTTTGTTACTGGATGGCATCGAACTGGCTTCGTCCGGTACCTATGCGCGCATCGAGTCAGAATTTGAGCATCAACTGCGGGCGATATAACTACTAGAGTGCCGGCTTGCCGGCGATAACATCGGCA
>QNFD01000238.1 GCA_003645435.1 Gammaproteobacteria bacterium
ATCACCCTGAAACGGCTCAGAAATAACAGCTATTCCGTGGCGTATTTCAATTGGCGATCACTGCGTCGCCAGGTAAGCCGCGAGGTTTTCGACGTCGGCATCGTTCAAACCAGCCGCCATCGGACCCATGATCGGATTCTGGCGTTCGCCGGAACGGAACTTGTTTAGCTCGCCGGAGATGAATTCGGCCGGCTTGCCGCCGATGACCGGGTAGTTGGCGATCGGCTTTTTACCGGATGCGCCATGACAGCCCACGCAACCGCGCGAATTGAAGGTATTGGCGCCTACATCTGCATCGCCTGCCTGTAACGGTGACAAACCCAGGCTGCACAAGGTCAGCGTGGTAACAATCAGTGCTTTTTTCATAATTTTTCCAATGGTAAGTGGATGAAACGGTTAATCTCAAAAATAACCGGCTAAAACTACCAAATTCGAGCCGCAAATGTAATAACCCCGTAGCAATACCTCGTATTACTTTTTAATTTAACTCGCATATCGCGCCGTAAAACAGTGAATCAGGCGGTCAGCGCGGAAAACACCATCGGCAATTTTTCCGGTAAGCGTTCTACATTGTCTACAATCGAATAATTGTTTTCGCCAAAAATACGCGCGACGTATCGATCAGCTTCCGGGTCCAGCGTGAGGCAGTAGGTATAAACCCCCTGCATGGCCAGATCTTCAACCGCTTTTTTAGCATCGTGTCGAAGATACTGCGGGTCGCGTTCGTCAATATCGGCGGGTTCGCCATCGGTCACTAACAACACCAGGCGTTTAGTGGCATGCTGCTGCTGCAAATGCGCGCCCGCGTGCCGCATAGCCGCTCCCATACGCGTCGATAGTCCACCGCGCATTCCGGCTAGTCGAGATTTGGCATCGTCATCATAACTCTGGTTAAAGTCTTTGAAGCGGTAATATTGCACGTCGTGCCGGCCATTCGAAGCAAAGCCATGTACTGCAAAAGTATCGCCAATGGCATCGATTGCCCAGGACAACAATCCCGTTGCCTCGCGCGTCAAGCTGAGGATGCTGGGTGCCTCGTCAAAACCCTCGTCACCTTCGCTTATATCGCCAATTTTCTCGTTAGTTGATTCCGATAAATCCATAAGCACCACGATGGCGAGGTCTCGAACGTGGCGAGTAATGCGTATGCTGATTCTCGGATCCGGCATGACGCCACGACGAATATCGATCATCGCACGAACGGCCGCATTCAAATCCAGTTCCTCGCCTTCTTCATAACCCCGACGCCGTACGACACCCTGTGGCTGCATCGCATCGATCATGTGTTTTATTCGAGCTGCAACCGGTTTATGCCGGGTCAGGATTTCATCCATCAAATCGGGATTGCCTTTAGGCTGGCGGTGCTCGATCACCGTGGCCCAATCGGGCCGTGCCAATTGCACCTGGTAGTCCCATTCATCGTAATGACAGGGTTGCGAGACCGGTTCCTTACCTTCGAGTTCATTGATGGTGCAGCCTTCCTGGTCAAGCCAGAACGGGGTCGAAAGTGTCCAGATTTCCTGCGCATCGTCTCCCGCGAGCTCACAATCAAGGGTATTGACCATTTCCATCACACCGGCGTTACGCCGCAGCTGTTGCTGGCTATCGGGTTCAAAGTCGAGGCCCTCTGCGACAAACATGTTCTCCGAAAAAGCCCAGCAATATCGATTGTCGTCACGATACGGAATCGGCATATTTTCCAGTATTCGCAGCGCTGGAATCGCCGCGTATTCAACAACACGGTTGTAAAACTCGATGCCAAATTGCCATGAAAGGCTATTGTCGTGCGGGTCCCGGGCGAGCCTGGTTCTAAAATCAAGCGCAATCTGGTTGATAAATTCGACATCTGCTGTGAATTGTTCATCGAGAAGCGAATGCGCCATTTTCATCATCAGAGCCATGCATTGATGCATCCCTGTGCCTTCATTTGAAGATTCATATGCGCTATAGAAGCTGACCCAGAGTTTTTTCAATCCCGGAAAGTCCTGTATCGCGAGAAACTCGACCCGGGCATCTTCGAATAGTCCAATGAATAGCATTTGCGCCGGAGATAACTGCTCCGCGCTTATGGCTTGCCTGGTATAGACCATGTGCGCCGCACAATGCGCCGCCGCTGCACGATATATTTCAAGCCCCTGAATGTCGTGAAACGAATCAAAGGCATCGGGTAGATGCACCTGGAAGCCTTCAATATAAGGGCGCAAACCTTCTCTATTTTCATAATCACCCGAGGTGGGCCGCATAAAAAAGGCCCGGCCCCACAGGGCGCGTAAATAAAAATTCAGCTTTCTCTGATTATTGATAAACAAGGTTCCGCGCCGTTCCTTCTGCAATACCGAACGTGAAGATTCAGTATTCAGCGCAAAATAGGCCATTTGATTATCCAGATCCCGCGCGTGTGCCTGCGCACCCCACAATGCCCAACGCCTTAAACCACCCAACGTCAGTTTATTTAGCAGTTCATCGAGGTGCTCCATCATCGGCCGTAATCCGCGCGGAGCTTTGCCCGCAAGATTGTGCAGCAGTTTGAGATAACCACGGACAACATCTGCATCACCGAGCCTGCGAGCCGCTAACGGCATTTCAGACAGTATCAGGATAATGATGCTACCCGAGGTGTGCGACGACAACTTCATCATCGCATGAACAATATCCGGCACAATATCTTCGCCAATTTCCCTGGCGACGTCAGGAATCTCCTGGACATAGGTCAGCACCAGATCCCTGTTTTTGCCCAGCGTGTACATGGCACGCATGCCTTCCAGATAATTATTCAAGCCCTGCGGCGACATCACACGGGCTGCTTCATGGTATGAAGATTCCAGCGTTTGACGATCTGAACTATCATCGTCACCCATAAAATCGAGATATTCTGAAAAATCGATCGACATGGCGATTGATTCGCTAGAAAAAGGTATTGACCGCGGCTACCAGTGTATCGCGCATATCCGGATCATCCGTTAACGGCGTCACCAGCGCCATCTTGCAGGCCTGTTCTGGATCGATTCCTTTCGAAATCAGTTGCGCGGCATAAATGAGCAGGCGAGTCGACATACCTTCGTCGAGGCCATGCCCTTTCAGGTTCCGCGAGCGATGCGCAACCTGCACCAGTTTTTCTGCGATCTCATTTTCGACTCCGCCTTCATGCTTGACTATCTCGACTTCGATTTCGGTTCCAGGGTAGTTGAAATCGATACCGCCAAAACGTTGTTTGGTCGATTGTTTGAGATCTTTCATCAAGGATTGATAACCGGGGTTGTACGAAATCACGATTTGAAAGTCGTCATGCGCCTTTACCAGTTCACCCTTCTTCTCCAGCGGCAGTTCGCGGCGATGATCCGTCAGCGGATGGATCACTACGGTGGTGTCCTGACGCGCTTCGACCACTTCATCGAGGTAGCAGATCGCACCAATTCGCGCCGCTACTGTAAGTGGTCCGTCCTGCCATCGGGTGCCATCGATATCGAGCAGAAAACGACCAACCAGATCGGATGCCGTCATGTCTTCGTTACAGGCCACCGTGATCAATGGCCTTTGTAGTTTCCATGCCATGTATTCGACGAAACGGGTTTTACCGCAACCGGTCGGACCTTTGAGCATGACCGGCATGCGCACGTCGTAAGCCGCTGCATAGATATCCACCTCGCTATCGACCGCGAGATAATAGGGTTCGTTTTCGATGAGATATTGATCTGCGTTGGTATCACTCATATGAGTATCCTTTCACCAGCACTGCTTAACGGACTGGATACAATCATGCGCAGGAGATTTAAACTGCTTTTCCACGATAGACGACCATTTCTGCCCCCTTGGACTGGGAGAAATTGTCAAATCCACACAGGCGAACATGATTGTCGGGGTGAGCCTGATGACAGGCATCGACTTCAGCCAGGATTATATCGACGTCGGTTTCACCAAACATCGGCAATTTCCACATGTACCAGTATGAGCTGGCCGCATTTTCCGGCTCGGTGTGTTCGACCGCCGGATTCCAGCCCTTTTTCACAATATATTCTACCTGCTGACGAGTCTGCTCTGCGCTCATTTCAGGCAAATAGGAGAAAGTTTCAAATTTTCGGCTCGCGGTATCGGTCAGACTCGACGCATAATCTTGTACATCGCTCATGTTTGTTTCCTCAGTGATTCTGTAAAGTTCAAAGAAAGATCTGTCTATTTGTGGGCAACGTCGAGCTTGTCGACGGTATCAAACTCAAACTTGATTTCTTTCCAGGTTTCCATCGCAATCGCGAGTTCAGGGCTGGATTTAGCCGCACTAGTCAGAATGTCCTTGCCTTCCTTCTCAAGCTCCCTGCCCTGATTACGGGCTTCAACGCAGGCCTCAACAGCGACCCGGTTGGCAGCCGCCCCCGCGGCGTTACCCCAGGGATGCCCGAGTGTTCCACCACCGAATTGCAAGACTGAATCGTCACCAAAAATATTGACCAGCGCCGGCATGTGCCAGACGTGAATTCCGCCCGATGCGACCGCAAACACACCCGGCATCGAGCCCCAGTCCTGGTCGAAGAAAATGCCGCGTGAACGGTCTTCCTTGATGTAAGATTCGCGCAGCAGATCGATCCAGCCCAGGGTTGCGTCCCTGTCACCTTCCAGTTTTCCGACCACCGTGCCGGTATGCAGATGGTCACCACCCGACAGCCGCAGAACTTTGGTCAAGACACGAAAGTGAATACCATGATGCGGGTCCCTGTCGAGAACCGCATGCATGGCGCGGTGAATATGCAGCAGCATGCCATTGTTCTGGCACCATTGCGCCAGACCGGTATTGGCGCAAAGCCCGCCGGTTAAATAGTCATGCATGATAATTGGAGCGCCAATTTCCTTGGCATATTCTGCCCGTCGCATCATTTCGTCGGGTGTCGGCGCGGTCACGTTGAGGTAATGGCCTTTACGTTCACCCGTTTCTGCCTCGGCTTTATGAATCGCTTCCATGACAAAA
>QNFD01000239.1 GCA_003645435.1 Gammaproteobacteria bacterium
CATCATGATCAGCAATCATTACCCGATGACTTACAGCCACGAACAGGGCTGGCTGGTACTGGGGTTTGTGATGATGGCCGGGGTTATGATCCGCCAATTTTTCGTCTTGCGCCATAGCGGTAAGCAAAACTGGACCCTGCCCGCGATTAGCGTAGCCCTGTTAATTGCGATGCTAATCTATTTGATGCCAACACCTGTCGAAGTGGACGCGTCGGTTTCGATTAGTGATGCACAGATACAGGAAGTGATCAATGCTCGTTGTGTGTCCTGTCATGCCGCCAGGCCAACCCAGGCCGGATTCGCCGCGGCGCCACTCGGTTTGTTACTAGAGACGCAAGACCAGGTTCGAAATAGCGCCGCCAACATCGCACGTGTTGTCGCGACACGTTACATGCCGATTGGTAACCTGACCCAGATGACCGACGCCGAGCGAGAACTGGTCGCTACCTGGTATGCGCTGAATTCACCTGAGTAGTAGTTGAGGTTGGATATGAATAATGCGCCGCTGCTAGATACTCAGTGCGATAAGGCGATACGAGCCAGTTTTTTACACTTTATTGCCGATCCCGATACCTCGCACCAGGCCTGGGAATATATCGAAGACGGCCTGCTGATATTGAACAAGGGGCGGGTGGTTGCGCTTGGAGAAATGAGCGAGTGGTTAGACCAGTTACCCGATGGCATAGAATTAACCGATTACTCGGGCAAATTAATCATGCCCGGTTTTTTCGATACCCATACCCATTATCCGCAAACCGATATGATCGCCAGCTATGGCGCACAACTGCTCGAGTGGTTGGAAAAGTATACTTTTCCAACGGAGGGCAGGTTTAGCGATCGTAGCCTGGCCGACAGTGCTGCCGACTTTTTTTGCGAGCAGCTACTACGAAATGGCACCACCACTGCCGGTGTGTTCGCGACCATACACCCCGAGTCGGTAGATGCCATATTTGCCGCCGCGCAGAAGCGCGATATGTGCCTGGTGTCGGGCAAGGTTATGATGGATCGAAACGCACCGGCATTTATTTGTGATACTGCCGAGTCGAGTTACGAGGACAGTGTCACATTGATCCAGCGTTGGCACCAAAAGGGGCGCGCCAGGTATGCGGTGACACCGAGATTCGCACCAACCTCGAGCGAGCAACAGCTAGAGGCGGCAGCTGCGCTGCTTCAGGAGTTCCCCGGGCTCTACCTGCAATCGCATGTCGCCGAAAACCACGACGAAGTCGCCTGGGTGGCAAAATTGTTTCCACAACGACGCAGTTATCTCGACGTTTATGATCACTACCGATTACTCGGTGAACGCTCGATTTATGCGCATTGTATTCACCTCGACGAAGCCGATCGTGTGCGCATGTCAGAGAGTGGTGCCGCAATCGCTTTTTGCCCGACATCGAACCTGTTCCTGGGTAGCGGTTTGTTCAGCCTGGATGATGCGCGTCAACACGATATTCGTATTGGAATTGCGACCGATGTTGGCGGTGGAACCAGCTTCAGTATCTTGCAGACCCTGAATGAGGCTTACAAGGTATGCCAGATGGCGGGACAGAGTTTGTCGCCGATGAAGGCCTTTTATCTCGCTACTCTGGGTGGAGCACGCTCGATGTATCTTGACTCCCAGTTGGGAAATTTTGAGCCTGGAAAAGAAGCGGATTTCGTGGTTCTGGATCTGGCTGCAACAGCGTTAATGAAACGGCGTATGGCACTGGCTGAATCGATCGAAGACCAGTTGTTTGCATTGATGATGCTAGGTGACGATCGTTGCGTCGCGGCGACCCATATCATGGGTTTATGCCTGTACAGTAGGAACTGATTTGCGATGATACTGATACAACACGCGAATACCCTGGTAACGATGGATAAGCAACGTCGGGAAATTACAGATGCCGCGATCCTGGTCGAAGACAGGGAAATTATTAATGTCGGTACTACCGCCGAAGTGAAGCAATGGATGCTGGATAACAATCGACAGGCTGAACAAATTATAGATGCGCGCGGCACGGTGATTTTACCGGGCCTGGTGAACTGCCATCATCACCTGTATCAGACCCTGACCCGAAGTATCGGCACCGCCGAGGGCCTCTCTCTGTTTAACTGGCTCGAAACCCTTTATCCAATCTGGGCACAGATGGATAGCGAAGCGATTTACGTCAGTGCCAAACTGGGCCTCACTGAATTGATTTTATCGGGCGCCACCACGGTTGCCGATCATCTCTACCTGTTCCCCAACGATGCCAGGCTCGACGATGAGATACGCGCCGCCGAGGAACTCGGCGTTCGATTTCATCCCACCCGCGGCAGCATGAGTCTGGGTCAAAGTCAGGGGGGCTTGCCGCCCGATAATGTCTGTGAAGACGAAGACGATATTCTCGCCGATTGCATACGTGTGATCGCGACTTTCCATGATCCTGAACCTTTCTCGATGCTGCGTATCGGCCTCGCACCCTGCTCGCCGTTTAGTGTTAGCCCGGAACTAATGAAGAGGACCGCGGATCTGGCACGACAATATTCAGGCGTTAATCTGCATACCCATCTGGCCGAGACCATTGACGAAAACCGGTTTTGCCAGCAGCAATTTGGCATGAGGCCGCTGGAATACATGCAGAGCCTGGGCTGGACCGGCGAAGATGTCTGGTTCGCACACATGGTGCACCCGGATGCGGAAGAAATCGTCACGCTATCGCACAGCCGAACCGGCGTCTGTCATTGTCCCAGCAGCAACATGATTCTGGCCTCGGGCATTGCCCCGGTTCGAGAAATGCGAGACGCTGGTGTGCGTGTGGGGATCGGAGTCGACGGCTCGGCGAGTAATGACGGTAATCATTTACTCGGTGAGGCGAGGCAGGCAATGCTGTTACAACGCGTGGGTTGGCCTGGATTCGAATCGAGCGCAGACCGCTTTTCTGCGCGCGACGCGCTCGAACTAGCCACCCTCGGCGGCGCATCGGTACTGGGGCGAGACGACATCGGTAGCCTGGAAATTGGCAAGGCCGCCGACCTGGTTGCCTTTAGAATCGATGATTTAATCCACGCCGGTGGTCTTAGCGACCCCGTAGCGGCGTTGTTAACCTGTGCCCCGGCGCGAGTCTGGCTATCGATGATTAATGGCCAACCGGTAGTCGAAAATGGCGAAATACCTGGACTGGACATAGGTGCATTAGTAACCAGACATAACGAAATATCAAGTGCGTTGCTGGAGAAAGCCCGTACCGCTTGAGAGTGAGCAACTGCGAACCCGGCTAATTTAATTAGATTTGAGGCAAAAGAAAAATATGAGTGACGATATCCCCGATTTTGTTAACGACTGGATTAACCTCGCGCAACCGCGTCTGGGGGCAAAACCCGTGTATTGCACCGATGACTTTTTCGCCGAGTGCAGCCGCATGCTGGAACCGCAGGCGCCGGTATTTATCGATGGCAAGTTTGACGACAATGGCAAGTGGATGGATGGCTGGGAGACGCGTCGCCGCCGCAACGGTGGCCATGACCATGCGATCGTACAACTCGGACTGGCCGGGATAATCAAGGGGGTCGATATCGATACCACCCATTTCACCGGCAACTATCCGCCGGCGGCTTCGCTCGATGCCTGTAATAGCACGGGGGATCCCGATGATAAGACAAGCTGGGTATCGCTGATTCCATCGGTTAGCTTGAATGGAAACAGTCATCACTATTTTGCAATTGATGAAGACCAGAGTTTTACCCATGTGCGGCTTAATATATATCCCGATGGCGGTGTCGCGCGCCTGCGAATTTACGGCCAGGTTCAATGCGACTGGGAGCAAAAAGATCCGAAAGCTGTTTATGACCTGGCCGCTACTGAGCAGGGCGCGCGCGCGATTGCCTGGAATGACGCGCACTTTGGTTCGGCTGCGAACTTACTTGCGCCAGGTCGTGGTGTGGACATGGGTGATGGCTGGGAGACGCGCCGACGCCGCGAGCCAGGCAATGACTGGTGCATCATCGAACTGGGGCATGTCGGTGTGATCGAGCAGGCGATCATCGATACTGCCCACTTCAAAGGAAATTACCCGGACCGTTGCTCGCTGCAGGCCGCACTGGTCGAGGGCGGGACTACAGATTCAATTATCACTCAGAGCATGTTCTGGCCTGAGCTTTTACCTCCGAGCAAGCTTGAGATGGATAATATCCATGAGTTTGCGGAGACTATCGGCGCTATCGGTCCAATCAGCCACGTGCGCCTGAATTTATTTCCTGACGGTGGTGTCAGTCGTTTACGATTAATCGGTAAGATAGTCACATGAGTATCGAGGCACTGGAGATTCAGCCCCTGACCCAGGCCGCCTTTGCGCCCTACGGCGATGTGATCGAAAGCGACGAACGTGAATCCTTTTTCATCAATAATGACATGGCGGAGCGATTTCATGCGCTCGCACGGATCGAGGCTGCCGGCGAGGACGCGGGTACAATTATCAGCCTGGTGAAAAGTAGCAAGTATCAGATGCCGCGCAAGCTCGATCATGTCGAGCATCACCCGCTCGGCAGCCAGGCTTTTGTTCCGCTCGACGAGACCCCTTTTATAGTGGTCGTCGGTAAGGCGGGTGAGTCGCCGCGACCCGAAGATTTTCAGGGTTTTATCACTAATGGAAAACAGGGTATCAATTATCACCCCGGCACCTGGCATCATGTGTTGCTGACACCTTATGCGGCGATGACATTTTTATGCGTCGATCGGGTTGGTCCGGGCAACAATTGTATCGATCATTTTTTTGATGAGGATCAGCAGAGGGTGTTGGCGCTGCCGTAGTATTTTTAATTATGAATCTTTTACTCCTTCTCCCCTTTGGGGAGAAGGCAGGGATGAGGGGGTTTACGTTCACACTCACCCCTGCCCTCTCCCTCAAGGGAGAGGGAGACAGATATATACGAAACCCAATGATTATGCAAAAATAACCCGCCTCGACAAAAAAATGATCGATACAATTA
>QNFD01000240.1 GCA_003645435.1 Gammaproteobacteria bacterium
AACCATCAAAGCCGTAGATAACGTTTCTTTTACGCTACGTCGAGGAGAATGTCTGGGACTGGTGGGCGAAAGTGGTTGCGGCAAAACAACGTTGGCAAAGATGGTGGCCCGGGCACACAGCCCGGATAGCGGGAAAATCCATTTTTACTCGGGCGATCAAAGCTACGATGTCGGTACATTAAATGAAGAGGAACTAAAGAACTACCGCCGTCGTGCGCAATACATATTCCAGGATCCGGTCGGCTCCTTAAACCCGCGCATGACGATCTTCGATATCATTCGTGAACCGCTGGCTATTCATCAAATTGGAGATCGTGAGCAACAAATTGAAATCGTCAAAGAACTCATGGATCTGGTCGGGCTTGATACGCGCTTTCTGCGTCGCTATCCACACAGTTTTTCAGGCGGCCAGCGGCAGCGGATCGGTATTGCCCGGGCGCTTGCACTACAACCGGAAATGCTCATTTGTGATGAGCCAGTCTCCGCGCTGGACGTATCTATCCAGGCGCAGGTCTTAAATCTGCTGCGCGATCTACGCACCGAGTTAAACCTCAGTTACCTGTTTATTTCGCACAACCTGGCGGTCATTGATTACGTCGCCGATCGAGTTGCCGTTATGTTGCAGGGACGGCTGATTGAAATTGCCGATCGGCATACCCTGTTTACCCAGCCGGCACACCCCTACACCCAGTCATTACTCAGCGCCGTACCCTTTGCAGACCTTGATCATCCCCTGGATTTCAGCACGCTGCAGTTAAACCAGGACAGCCTAAGCTGGGATCCGGTTTTTCGGGAACAGCCCGAAACCCATATGCAACTGGTTGAAATCTCACCCGATCACTGGGTCAGAATGCACCCGTCGCAGCAGGCCACTGCATGATGAGCATTAAAGCATTCCTCACAGCAACCCTGCTATTGCTACCGATCGCCCAAAGCGCTGCGGTAGGGTTTGAGCCACCATTACTCGCAGAGAGAGTCGCTGCCGGCGAACTAGACCCAATGCAGGATCGACTGCCAATCGAGCCCCTGATCAGTACGCACAACGAAACAAATGCAAAATACGGCGGCACCATGCGCCTGCTATTCAGTAAATCCAAGGATATCCGTCAGATGGTGATCTACGGCTATTCCCGCCTGGTCGGTTATGACAAAGACCTCAATTTCATGGCGGATATACTCAAAGATTTCACGGTTGAAGAGGGGCGCATTTTCACCTTCCATCTACGCGAAGGCCATCGTTGGTCAGACGGCCAGCCCTTCACCGCTGAAGCCTTGCGTTATTACTGGGAAGACATTGCCAACAATGAAGAACTGTCCCCCTTTGGCCCGCCGCAGGCAATGCTGGTAAACGGCAAGCCGCCACGCGTAGACTTTATCGACGAACTCACCGTTCGCTACACCTGGCAACAACCCAATCCAGTCTTTCTCAGCCAACTGGCCGAACCCCGCCCCTTATTCATCTACGCACCCGGGCATTATCTGAGACAGTTCCACCAACGTTATAATGCTCCTGAAGCGTTGGCGAAAAAAGTTGAGGAAAGCGGCCGACGCAACTGGGTGAGTATGCATCACTTCAAAAACCGGCAGTATAAACTTGATAACCCGGAGCTGCCGTCATTGCAACCCTGGACCAACACTACGCGCAAGCCCGCCGAACGTTTTATTTTCATACGCAACCCTTATTTTCACCGCGTTGACAAGCAATATAATCAACTTCCGTATATTGACCAGGTCGCAATCACCATCGTGGATAAATCACTGATTGCCGCAAAAACAGGCTCGGGAGAATCCGATTTACAGGGACGAAACTTAAGCCTTACCGACTACACTTTCTTAAAAGACTCTGAAACCCGGCAGAATTACAAAGTCTATTTGTGGAGCAAGGGAACCGGCTCACAGACCGCTATTTTCCCTAATCTCACCAGCGAAGACCCCGTATGGCGCGAACTGGTACGTGATGTTCGTTTCAGGCGTGCGCTGTCGCTGGGCATTAATCGACATGAAATCAACCAGGTTATCTATTTCGGCCTGGCCAACGAAAGCAATAACACCGTCCTGCCCGGTTCGCCATTGTTTAAACCTGAATATCAATCCGCCTGGACAAGCTTTGATATAGACCAGGCTAATGTACTGCTGGATGAAATCGGCCTGCTGCAACGCGACGATGACGGCCTGCGCCTGATGAAAGATGGCCGCCCGCTGGAAGTCATTTTGCATACGGCGGGTGAAAGCACCGAAGAAACCGATGTACTGGAATTGATCCGGGATAGCTGGCGCCAGCTCGGCATCAAATTACTCATCAATGCTTCGCAGCGCGAAGTATTTCGTGATCGCGTTTTTTCCGGCCATGCCATGATTTCCATGTTTCCAGGAATCGACAATGGGCTGCCTAGCGCCTCCATGAGCCCGGAAGAATTCACCCCCGTACGCCAGAATCAGCTGCAGTGGTCTCAGTGGGGCCAATACTTTGAAACCGACGGCGAACGTGGCCAGGTCTGTGACATCCCTGAAGCACAACAGCTGGGTGATCTTTATCAGCAATGGCAGAATGCCACCTCGGTCGAGGCAAAAGAACAGATCTGGGAGAAAATACTCACTATTCAAAGTGATCAGGTGTTTAGCATCGGCATCGTCAACAGCGTGCCACAACCCATTGTGGTCTCTGACCGCTTGAAGGGCGTACCCGCAAAAGGCACCTATTCCTGGGCCCCCACTTCCTATTTCGGTATTTATCATCCCGATACCTTCTGGATAGAGAGCGAAACTCAATAAAACCATGCCAGCTTATATATTAAAACGCATACTGATGATGATCCCCACCTTGCTGGTGATCAGTTTTATCGTGTTCGTCATAATTCAGTTACCCCCGGGGGACTACCTGGAAACCTATATTGCTGAACTTGAAAGCCAGGGCGAGACCGTCGACGCGGACAAGATTGCTTTTTTACGCGAGGAATACGGCCTGGATCAACCCTTTATGGTGCAGTACGGCAACTGGATTAAAGGTTTTGTGGTCGGCGATTTCGGTTACTCCTTTGAATATGATTTACCGGTAAGTGAAATTGTCGGAGATCGCATGATGCTCACCGTAATTGTATCGATCGTCACCATCCTGTTTACCTGGGCGGTGTCCTTTCCAATTGGTATCTATTCCGCCACACACCAGTATAGCTGGGGTGACTATGGCATGACTTTCCTGGGTTTTTTGGGCATCGCCACACCCAACTTCCTGCTTGCGCTGGTTATGCTGTACTTTGCCAACGTGTGGTTTGGCACCTCAATCGGCGGGCTCATGGATCCGCAGTACCTGGACCAGCCCTGGAGCTGGGGGAAATTCGTCTCTGTACTGGAGCACTTATGGATACCGGTCATCGTTATCGGCACTTCCGGCACCGCCAGTATGATCAGGCGGCTACGCGCCAACCTGCTGGATGAACTTGAAAAACAATACGTGATGACGGGTAAAGCCAAAGGCCTGCCGCCGGGCAAGCTGCTGCGAAAATACCCCCTGCGCATGGCCTTGAATTTTTTTGTTGCCGATATTGGCAGCATCCTGCCCAGCATCATCTCCGGCGCAGAAATCGTTGCCGTGGTACTCTCTTTGCCCACCACCGGGCCGATGATGCTCTCCGCCCTGCAAAGTCAGGATATGTACCTCGCGGGTTCATTTTTATTGTTCCTCGCCACCCTGACCGTAATTGGAATGCTGGTATCCGATCTCATGCTGGCCATGCTTGACCCTCGCATCCGCCTGCAGGGGCGTTCAAACTCATGAATACTCCCGGCGATAAGACGCAAAGCGTGTCACCCGAAATGGAACACTATATTTCCGACGCGCCGTATAACCCGGATCAGGACAACGAAATTGATGCCAGCAAACAGGCTCAGTTTTTTGCCTCACAATGGACCTTAATGTGGTGGAAGTTAAAACGCCATAAAGTCGCCGTCCTCTCGGGCTTTATTTTGTTGTTTATGTATGCGACCACGCTGGTTTCCGAAGTGGTATCGCCCTACAACCAGCATACTCGCAATACCGATTTCATATACGCCCCTCCGCAATGGGTGCATTTTTTCAATGATGGCGAATTCGTCGGGCCGTTTGTCTACGGCTACGACTACAAGTTGAACATGCAAAACCTCAAGCGGGAATACACTGCCAACCCGAATAAAGTGGATCGTATTCGCTTTTTCTGTTCGGGGGATGATTATCAGTTCTGGAATCTATTCGACGCCGATTTCCATTTTTTCTGCCCCGCGGAAGACGGCACACTGTTTCTGCTGGGTACCGATCGGCTGGGCCGGGATGTGATGTCGCGTATTACACACGGCGCCAGAATATCGCTTACCATTGGTCTGGGCGGGATCATCATTTCACTGGCAATGGGTCTATTTTTTGGGGGCCTGGCCGGCTATTACGGAGGCTGGGTCGATGCATCCGTACAACGTGTCATTGAAATTATTCGTTCATTCCCGGAGCTGCCCCTGTGGATGGCTTTATCCGCCATTCTGCCCATCACCTGGAGTCCGATTCTGATCTTTTTCGGTATAACGGTAATTTTGGCACTACTGGACTGGACAGGGCTTGCGCGCGCGGTACGCTCCAAACTGCTCGCACTGCGTGAAGAGGATTATGCAACCGCGGCACGCCTGATGGGCGCGCCCCCCAAACGCATCATCGCCCGCCATCTTATCCCCGGCTTTACCAGCCACATCATTGCCTCGGCAACGCTATCCATCCCCAGCATGATCCTCGGAGAAACCGCGCTCAGTTTCCTGGGCCTGGGCCTGCGCCCGCCGATTACATCCTGGGGGGTACTGCTCAACGAAGCGCAGAATATAAACGTTGTGGCCCTGTACCCCTGGTTAATCCTGCCGGTGTTACCGGTCATGATTACCGTTCTGGCTTTTAACTTCTTCGGCGA
>QNFD01000241.1 GCA_003645435.1 Gammaproteobacteria bacterium
GCGGCATTGATATAGGAATGGCACATATTGTTGCCATCGCCAATCCACGCCACGGTTGCACCTTCGATATTACCTCGCAGCTCGAACCATGTCTGCATGTCGGCGAGCAACTGACAGGGATGGAGGAGATCGCTCAAACCATTGATGACGGGGCAGGATGCGTGTTCCGCCAGTGCAGTCACGCGTTCGTGGCCAAAGGTGCGGATCATGATTCCATCCACCATGCTCGATATGACCCTCGAGCTATCTTCAATGGGTTCGCCCCGGCCTAGCTGGATATCCCTGTCTGACAGAAACATCGAGTGTCCGCCAAGTTGATACATGCCGGTCTCGAAAGAAACCCGGGTTCGAGTCGATGATTTCTCAAATATCATTGCCAGCACCTTGCCCTGCAGCGGCGTATGCGAGATTCCCCGCTTGAGACGCTGCTTTACATCGATAGCATTGCTGATCAGGGCAAGCAGTTCATCGCTGCTGAAATCGAGCAGGCTGAGAAAATCGCGACTAGTCATAATGTCTGGCTCAGGAAGTAAAGGCATTAATACAGGAAATCAGGCGTTCGGCTAACTCGTTAACCTGGTCCGAATTAATGATTAGCGGCGGCAGCAGGCGAACCACACGATCCGCTGCGACGTTAATCAACAGACCGTCTTGCAGGGCGAGAGCAACCAGGGGCGTACAGTCCTGCTTCATTTCGATGCCAATTAAGAGACCCAGGTTGCGGATTTCAGACACGTCATTATTAGCGGACAGACCTTGTTTCAACAATGCCACCAGCTGTTCACCGCGTTCCCGGGCATTTTCCGCAAGCTTGTTCTCAACGATAGAATCAAGCACGGTCAGTCCGACACGACAGGCTAATGGATTGCCGCCAAAGGTCGAGCCGTGGTTGCCGGGCTGGATCACATTCGCAGCAACTCCTTTTGCCACGCAGGCGCCTATCGGTATGCCGTTGCCTAGCGCTTTTGCCAGGGTCATCACGTCCGGCGCCATGTCTTCGTGTTGAAACGCAAATAGTTTTCCAGAACGGCCGATGCCGGTCTGAATTTCGTCGAGTATCAGGAGCCAGTTGTTTTCGTCACATATTCGTCGTAGCGATTCCAGGTAGCCGCGATCGGGAATAATAATGCCGGCTTCGCCCTGAACCGGTTCGACCATAATCGCGACGATTTTTTTATTGTTGGCCGCAATGGCGCGTATTGATTCAACATCATTGTAGGGCGCCCGTACGAAACCAGATACCAATGGTTCGAAACCGGCCTGGACCTTGCGATTTCCAGTTGCACTTAGCGTGGCCATCGTGCGCCCATGAAAACTATGTTCCATGACGACTATCTGTGGATCTTTAATACCACGCTGATGCCCATACAGACGTGCCAGTTTAATTGCCGCTTCATTCGCCTCGGCGCCCGAGTTGCCGAAAAAAACCCGATCCATGCCCGATAGCTGGCAAATCTTATCGGCCAGTTTTTGTTGCCACTCGATGGTGTAAATATTTGAGGTATGTAACAGCATGGCAGCCTGCTGCTGTATCGCATCGGTCACAGTGGCATAATTGTGTCCGAGGCTGGTAACCGAGATACCGCATAGCGCATCGAGATACTGTTTGTCATCCGCATCCCAAAGGTAAATGCCATCTCCCCGGGTAAAACTGACGGGCAGGGAATTGTAGGCGGAGATTAAATGATCGGACATCTTGATAGGCCACTGCTGCACTGAAAAAAACGCTCAAACATACGCCTATTTTGTTTAATTACAAGCTTTTTGTCGTGGCTATTATGATTAACAACAAGCATAAAAAAGCCCCGAACCAGCGGGGCTTTTAAGAATCGAAATTAACCGCAGCTTAAAGTGGAAAACCACCGTGTGCGTATGCGGTCATTGACAGAATCATTGGGATAGACAATAAGGTATTGGTACGCGATGCCATCAACGCAACAAATTTAGCCCTGGCGATAACCTCCGCGTCGTGGCTTTGCCCGTCCAGGCCAAGGATTTTTTTCTGGTTAGGCCAGATTAGAACCCATACGTTAAACAACATGATGGTACCCATCCAGGCGCCAATACCAATAACCGCTGCACCCGATTTAAGCATGAAAGCATCGCCGAATATGCCCATATTCATTAATAACCAGGCGCCCGATAACCAGGTAGCAAGGGCGGTCCAGCGAAACCATAGCAGTGCTTTCGGCGCAATATACTTGTTGATACTCGCTGCACCCGGCCCACCGCCTTCGACTTCTGAGAGAGCAGTCGCAACAGCCGGTACCTGTATGAAGTTGAAGTAGTAGAGCAGGCCAATCCAGGTAATACCCGCTAACACATGGAACCACACGGGCCACTCAAGCGGGTTGGTCGATCCATCTGAATAGATCATCATGATGATGGCTGACAATACAACGCCGGATACGATCGTACCGGTAATGGATTTTAACGGATTCATGGATGACTCCCGGAAATAATGGTTTAGAATAGGGAAGTGATCACTATCATTATGATGAAAATGTTCCTTCCTCCTGACACGCGGCGAGTATAGGGGCTTTCTCCAAACGGCGCAATGAATCTATGTTAAGCCGTTGAAAATTATCGAAAATACATAAATTTTGTGGGGTTATATGTGCGGTCTATTTGGCGCCTTGAGTTTTAGCGGGCAGTCTATTGATACCGGTATTGCTAATGCAATGTCGGAAAAAGTCGCCCGTCGTGGACCGGATGACCGGGGCGAGTGGTTTGACGGTCCGGTTATGCTCGGACATCGTCGATTGGCAATCATCGATTTATCGCCGCAGGGGCATCAGCCCATGCACGATGTTAGTGAGCAGTATACGATTGTTTTTAATGGCACCATTTACAATTACCCGGAATTGCGCGAGCAGTTAATTTCCGCTGGTTATGCTTTCCATTCGCACAGCGATACCGAGGTGATACTCAATGCCTATGCCCACTGGGGTGAAGCATGTACTGAAAAACTGCATGGTATGTTCGCATTTGCAATATGGGACAAAAATGCGCAATCGCTATTCCTGGCGCGTGATCGGATGGGTATCAAGCCACTCTACTATGCACGAACCAGAGAGGGTTTTTACTTCGCCTCGAATCCCCAGGCATTGCTGGCGACAGGCCGGTGCGACACGACCATAGACCCGGTCGGCCTACACTACCAGTTGAGCCTGCACGCGGTAATTCCGGCGCCGCGCACCATTTTGAAGGGTATTCGTAAATGCCGGCCGGCATTTACGATGCGCGTAGGCGCGGATGCTAGCCTGGTTGAATCAAGATACTGGTCGTTGCAGGCGCATCGTCCGGATACGCCAATGTCGACACAGGAGTGGAACGATTCGATTCATGATGCTTTGATGGAATCGGTCAAAAGGCGACTGCAAATTGCCGATGTGCCGGTAGGGGTGTTGCTCTCGGGTGGGCTCGATTCCAGCCTGCTGGTTGCCCTGCTGGCCGAAGCGGGTGTGGGGCAGATCAAAACATTTAGCATCGGTTTCGAGGACCAGCCGGAAGAAAGGGGTCATGAATTTGAATTCTCCGATGCGGTCGCGCAAATGTACAACACCGAACATCACAAATTCCTGATACCGAACGACCAGGTATTGACGCGTTTGCCGGAAGCGGTGCGGGCGATGGCTGAACCCATGGTGGGGCAGGATGCGGTGGCTTTTTTCCTGTTGTCCGAACAGGTTTCGAAAAGCGTCAAGGTAGTGCAGAGCGGGCAGGGTGCCGATGAAGTATTTGCCGGCTATTTTTGGTATGAGCGCATGCAGCATTCGCCCGGATCTCCATTGCAGCGCTTTTCTCCCCACTATGTCGACCGCGATCACGCCGAGTTTTGCGATACCGTGGAAACAGCGTATCGGGGTAAAGATTATACCTCTGAATTGATTGAAGAAAACCTGGCAAGCGAGCAGGCTGATACATTCATGGATGCTGTATTGCGTTTCGACACGACCACCCTGGTCGTCGATGACCCGGTAAAACGGGTAGATAATATGACCATGGCCTGGGGGCTGGAGGCACGTGTTCCGTTTCTCGATCACCAACTGGTTGAACTGGCCGCGGCCTGTCCGCCGGAATTAAAGCTCAGGCACCAGGGCAAGGGTGTGCTCAAAGAGATTTCACGGGGCAGAATTCCAGACGCGGTGATCGACCGCCCCAAGGGTTACTTTCCGATGCCTGCGTTAAAATATGTGCGCGGAGATTTTTATCAATTCATGTCGGATACTCTAAACAGTCAGGCCAGCCGCGAGCGAGGGCTGTTTAATCGAGCCTATCTGGACCAGCTATTGAAACAGCCCGAACAGCATTTCACGCGCTTAAACGGCAGCAAACTCTGGCACTCGGCGCTGCTCGAATACTGGCTACAGCAGAATATCGGGTAATAGCGGGAGGTTTCCCGGGCTTTCGAAAAAAATCGTCTGTATTAGGCCATAAATATTGCCGCGTAGATTTTCATCACCGTGAAAAGCGAGTATCATAATAACCAAGTAAACTAGTCAGTTATTAATTGAGAATTATCGATGGATGTTTTAGAACGTATTAAAAACCAGGTTGAAACCCACCCCGTCATTATTTATATGAAGGGGACACCGCAATTACCCCAATGCGGATTCTCGAGCAGAACCGCGGAGGCACTGAAGTCGCTTGAGGTCGAATTTGCATTTGTAAATGTGCTAACCGACCCCGAAATATTTCAGAACCTGCCGCGTTACGCGGATTGGCCAACTTTTCCGCAGGTTTATGTTGACGGTGAACTCATTGGTGGCTGCGATATTACCCTGGAAATGCATGAGTCCGGAGAGCTGGAGAAAGTGGCAAAACAGGCATTGGCGAAAAAAAGAGCCTGAATTTTCGAGCTACAAGGTCAGTGTGAATCAACAGTCGGATTCAGAAATTAAGGAGC
>QNFD01000242.1 GCA_003645435.1 Gammaproteobacteria bacterium
CCAGGTCAGGGTATCAATGGTAAAGGAATTAACACTTCAAATGAAGCGCCTCCAGCCTCGCTTTCCATATATTTTATGCGTCCATTAAAACCACCTAATATATCAGCTACCACAGAAAGTCCAAGCCCCCTGTTGCTACCTTCTTTTCTACTCGTTAAAGGAGAAAAGAGTAGTTGTCGTGTTATCGAATCAATTCCTTTTCCCTTGTCGCTGATGGTGAACTGGGCAAAAGTCGCCCCGTCAACATTCACGAAATGATGACTTGAAACCATAATCTGCGCACCGCCATTTTGTGCCTCAACAGCATTTTTCACCAGGTTGAGAACAATCTGCCGTAACGCGTCTCGTGTTATATCTACTTCGGTTTCTGACTCATCCAGGTCCCAGTTGATCTGAATCCCTTTACTATTACCCAGCGAATTTACATATAACGGGATACAGGTTTTTAACTCTTCGTTTAAAAATACCGCCTCCGATTCGGCGTTTTTAGCGTCCTTAAAATTCAAAACGATATTTCCAATTCTCTGCAGCTCCTCCTTTAATATCTTTATTACATTATTATTTTCGGTGCCATCGGACTTCACTTTGATTATATCAATATAATTCCCGATAACGGTCAATGGGTTGCTGATTTCATGAACTAATTTGTTAATACCTTTTTCTTCCTGCTCCTTTTTCATATTGTCTTCAATATCCTGTTGCTTCAGGATCTGGCTACTTTCCAGCCATCTGTCGGTAATGCCTTTCAGGTAACCAGAAATAAATTTTGACAGATTCTCTAACTGTTTTTTTTGTGATTTGCTCGAACCAACAACAATTGTGCCGATTATCCGGTCCCCGGACTTTAGCGGTAAGCACAATGCAATATTATGGTTCAGCCGCCTGATTATCTGGCGATCGGATATAGGAAATTTTTCATCATGTATGTTCCTGGGTTCAATCCAGAAGCTACGGTTTTCACGAAAACTTCTAATTATCCGGCTGTTATTATTGTCAACCGCGAACTTGCTCACCGCTTCAACATGACTCACTTCATAAAGGGTTAAATAATCGGCGTTTCCCGGATCAGGGAACAACAGCGCAACATCGGAAATCAAAAATAACAACTGCATTTCCTGGGCGACTTTCAATAGCAGGTTGCGTGGAGAATTTGCGGTAATCGAATGGGCTTCTTCAGAATTGAATAAGTTCAACAGGGAATCGTCTCTAACTTTTCGCGCCAGCTTAATTGTTTCCTGTTCTACGTCTTTTCTGAGCTGATTTTGTGTGAGACTGCCGGAGTCGGGTAGGGGAATGCCTAGCGTAGCGGCTGTCTGAGATATCCAGTCCTCTACCTGGAAGTTGATCCTCCCTAATTCCTGGCTACCCACCAGGGACGAATGCCATTTGGCGTTGGCTTTTCCGAAACGGCTCCAGTGCCAGGTAATCTGGCTAGCTTCGGCAATTATCTGGCAAAGCATGTCACAGCCTTTCAGCTGCTCTTCCGGTTCGTGGTGAAAACGGACGGCATCCGCAATTGCGGGGCTCAGGCACGGCCACTGTTCGATAATGCGGGCGCCAAGCTCGGTATGGCTTAGGCCAAACTTTGAGATTTCTTTCTGGATTGTCTCTTCTTCAGTTTTAGAACCAATAATATCTACATATTGCTCATGAAATTTGGCGTCAAATACGATTTGGCCGAAATTATGAAGTAAACCCGCCAGGTAGGCATCCTCGGAGTGTTTGTAATTTATGGTGCGAGCGATTTCTCGGGCAAACGCGGCGCAATATAGAGAAGCCAGCCAGGCGTTACAGACAGATTCTTTTTGTGAAGAGATCAAACCGCCGAAAATCTGCTGGATCGACGATGCGATCACCATGTTTTTAACCAGGTCATGGCCTAGTAACGTGACTGCGTGTTCCAGGTCATTTATGGGCTGGTTGATCGCAAATGCCGCGGAGTTAACCGCGATTAAAATTTTACTGGTGAGGGCGGCATCGGTGCCGATTAAATCGGATAAGTCACTAAAAGAGCTATCAGGATCATAACAAACATCAAGCAACTTACTGAGAATATGCGGGGGACTGGGCAGCCGAACCAATTCCATTGATTCTATAGCCAATTTTGACGAGCTCCCCGGTTCCTGCATTATTTATATTTTTTTGTTTTAAGGTTAGACCACATATTAGAATACCAACTATTTACAATATTTCATGGATAAATTCGTTTTTCGCCGGGTTTGAGATCAAAATCAGAAGAGTAACGATTGAAGTTATCCCTAACACGGCAGATTCCATAAATTAATTTTGTTATTGGCGCTATTAATAACACGGGGTAGATGTGATTTCATCACCCATTTGAGCTATTTCGACCAACGGAAACCTGTCGGACAGGAGGGTTCTATGCCTTTCCGGTGTCTGCAATGGATCCGGGCTAATGGAAAACTCAATGCTATTGAAGATTAAAAGGGGCACTACCCTTTATACCGCTTTATCTTCGACCCATAATTTTAGGCCATGCTGGCTAAGTGTTTTAGCCGCGGGTTCTGGAAAGGAACTGCGCTGAGGTCGACAATAACCGGTCCCGGGGAGATTACCGGCAGTACCGCAGTACATATATCCTGGAAGTCGTCGCGGAAGTGGACACTGCTTTTAACGGCGATGATTTCTTGCGCGGATGGTTCGATATCCAGGTGACGAAACATGGACTGGTCCAGGGTCTGTATTGCCTTTGAAGCAACCACTACGCGAACGCCATCGATTTCGAGTAGTGCCGTGGGGCCGAGATCCAT
Source organism: Gammaproteobacteria bacterium (assembly GCA_003645435.1). Next base: position 2,772 of record QNFD01000242.1, read on the forward strand.
ATCGGCGCCGGCGAGCATAACGCCGGTGGCGCTGAAACGTCCGCTGGACAAACCCAGTACCCGAAATTCCGCGGTAAACGGCTCGCTGCCGGGGTAACCTGATTTTCCACCCAGGCTGATGTTAATCTGCGCTCCCGTTCCCGCCTCGTGTGCAGATTGTGCCGCCTGCGGATCACTAATGACGCCAACCAGGGCTTTCTGCGCTTTTTGTAACACCAGCTCGCGCAGGATTTCCGTAGTGTCGCCAGGTCCGCCGCCGCCTGGATTGTCCTGCGAGTCGGCCAGGATCACCGGCCTGCTTGCGTTGGCAGATAGTTTAATCGCTTCGCTTACTGCCTCTTCCGTGCTGTACAGGCGGCCGTCAAACTCACTCTCGCGAGATTCGATTTGCGCCAGCAGGCTGTCTGCCGCCTCATTTACCGAAGTTTCATCAAACCCGTAGGTAACCAGTGCCGGGCCAGCCTCGGGTACATCAGAAAGTGGAAACCCGCAGGCCAGTGATATCCCCGGGACTTCCTCGTTGATCTGACGGCGCAGATGCTGATAGATTGATTTGGCTGGATCGACCAGGGTGCAACCCCAGACCGGGGGAATGAGGAAATCCGTGCGCCGCGTGGCGCTGACTGGAAATCGTGCCAGGCCTTTTTTCAATAGAAGATCGAGCAGGTCCGCGGCGCGGGCGCCGGTATCACTCATATCGACGTGGGGATAGGTACGATAAGTTTCCAGCACGCTCGCCTCTGCGACCATTTGATCACTGATATTGGCATGCAGGTCGAGACAGGCTACCACCGGTATGGATTCCCCGACTACCGCGCGGACACGGCGCAACAGCTCGCCATCGCCATCGGCGACATGGGCGCAAACCATGGCGCCGTGAAGATCGAGCAGGACACCATCGATGGACGGCGAATCCTGTAGGGTTTCCAGCATCATCGCCGAAATGCGCTCGAATGCCTCTTCGCTGACATGCGCGGAGGGTGTCGCCGAACACCAGAGCAGCGGTACGATTTCGTGTCCCAGCGCCTGCAGACGTTCAATCGCCCCGGTGACAGGTAGATTGATGCCCCGCACCTCGTTCAGCATTTGCTGACCGCGACTCAGGGGCGGCCATTCGTCGCGCTGGGAAAATATCTCGTACTCGGCCCTGTAGGGTGCGAATACGTTGGTTTCATGCTGGCAACCGCCGATTGCTATTCTTGCCATTCGATTACCTTCGATGATTCGTGTAATTGTTAAGGCCTTAACCAAACTCCTCAAAGGCGTCGATCGCGGCGCGGTCGTAACCAAGGCTCGCGGTCAGCAATTGCCGGGTATAAGGCATGACCGCGGTGTGGTCACGCAACTGCTGCACGTTCATGGTTTCCACGATGGCGCCGTTTTGCATCACCGACAGTGTCTCGCACATGTGTGCGATCACGGCGAGATTGTGGCTCACCAGTACGTAAGTCAGGCCGTGTTCGCGTTTCAAGCGCATCAGCAGGTTGAGAACCTCGGCCTGTACCGAAACATCGAGCGCCGAGGTGGGTTCATCGAGCAAAATAATTTCCGGGTCGGTGATCAGGGCGCGCGCGATTGATACCCGCTGGCGCTGACCGCCGGATATCTGGTGGGGATAGCGAAAACGAAACGTGGCATCGAGTCCGACCTCTTCGAGCGCGTTCACCACCCGTTCCTCGATGCGGTCGAGGCGGTGAACCCGGGCCGGTTCACTCAAAATGGTATCGACGGTGTGGCGTGGATGCAGTGAGCCAAAGGGGTCCTGGAATACCATTTGTACGCGCCTGCGGAACTCGCGGGAGCGATGCCGCAGCAGGGGTTCTTCCGCAACCGTCATCTCACCGCTGACCCGCGCGACCTGATTGAGTAATCCGGCCAGGGCGCGCAGCACGGTGGTTTTGCCCGAGCCTGACTCGCCCACCAGGCCGAAGGATTGTCCTTTTTCAATACCGAGCGAAACGTCACGCACGGCATGAAAGACTTGCTTGCCATGGCCGAAGACCACGTCAAGACCACGGATGTCGATCATGCTGTTGTTCCGGGCGCCGTAAGCCAGGCCGGGTCACGCTGTAAGACCGGCAGATCTTCGTGCCCCCCTTCCAGGCTGGGCA
>QNFD01000243.1 GCA_003645435.1 Gammaproteobacteria bacterium
CCATTGGTGGAGACTGGAACTCGAACCGTAGTAGGACTCGAGCATCGAAACTTCCTGATCATCGGATAGTTCATTGTTTGAAGCGAGGTTGGAAAGATCGAACAGCGGGCTATTAAAGCCGGCATAGTCGAAATCGATAAGCCAGATTTTTTCACCATCATCGATAAAGTTAGCGGCCAGCAGATCGTTGTGGCCAAACACGATATTTATCTTGCCTACCTCTTTTTCCAGGCTATTGGCGATTTCATTTAATTCAGGCAAGCGATCCCGGTGACGACTGTTACCCTCTTTTAACAGGGCCTGGTAGTGGCGTAATACCTGGAATACCCAAAACATGACCGGGATCCCGCGGAAGTGTTTTGGGATCTGGTTATGAAAGCGTTTTAACAGTTCTATGATTCGTAACAAATTAACTTCATCACGAACATCAGCTTCCTGGAAAACCTTGCCTTCGATAAACCTTACCACCATTATCCCCGCTTCGTGATATACCAGCTCGGGCGAGACTCCTGCTTTGAAGGCGGCCTTGTTGCTGGCCAATTCATTGCTACGCGAGATCAGGTGCACGGGGTCGTCGTTGCCAATCCGGACAACATATTGCTTACCGTTATCGGTGACCTTGAAATTCACGTTGGTCATGCCGCCGCCGAGTGGCTCGATTTCTACCTTCGAGCGCCAGCATTCCAGGTTGGAGATTTTTGTCTGTAGGTCTTCAGTCATGATATTGGTCTGACTCAATCAGTAATTTTTTATATTTCGATACTGGAGATGAGTCCAGGCTTTCCATGATAGCATCGGCGTGTTCCTGCGCAATGCTACGATGAATAAATCTGAATTTTTCGAAACCGGCTGGTGCCAGTTTAAATACGATGCGAATTTGGCGCATTGGGTTAGCCAGGTATTGCCTTATGCACGTGAGGCGATTGCAGCGCCCGAAAATTCTCAATGGCTTCGCTGTGGCGGTACCTGGCATGCCGGGGTACATGTATTGCCGAACAGGAGCGATGGTTCGGTTGGTTCCAGCGTTAAGTTACAGGCCCGGTTGCTCAGTTTCATTCATCAAAATCTGGGGCTTGAGGCTTTTGAGTGGGACCGGGCCCAGGTATCGGTATGTTATCCGGGTTATCCACAACCGATGGAGAGCGAGTCCGAGGCGGCGTTTGTTTATCGTCGAGATCGAGATGCGGCACACGTCGATGGGCTCCTTCCCGAGGGATCGAATCGACGCAGACATTTGCGCGAACATCATGGGTTCATCCTCGGTATACCACTGGTCGAGTATTCTAAAGCAGCCTCACCCTTTGTGGTCTGGCAAGGCTCGCATGAAATAATGCGTCAAACCTTTATGCGGGCTTTCGAAGGCCTGGCAGCGAGCGAGTGGGGTGATCTCGATGTGACGGAGGTCTATCACGAGGCCCGTCGTCAAATTTTCCAAAGCTGTGCGCGCGTAGAAATTCACGCAAAACCGGGTCAGGCTTACCTGGTCCACCGGCTTGCTCTACATGGGATAGCGCCCTGGCAGCCTGGAGCAGATGCTACCGGGGATGGTCGCATGGTGTGTTATTTCAGGCCCGAAACCGGTGGTGCCGAAGAATGGCTATACCGGCCTTAGCGCGCCCGGCTAAATCATTCCTGGTTGCTATTTATATTTACAATACCCGATGGGGTTTCAATATTTGCAGATAGAAAAGGCGCCTCGGTATCAGGCAATGAATGAATGCTGACCAGGTGACCGGCGCCCATTGAAGTGAGTACCGAATGCAACCAGTCGGGGCGATTGTGATAAATTTCCAGCGATTGCAGGCGGCAACCCATATCTGCCATCGATCCAGATGGGTGCGGCTCGGTATGCCACTGGATTAGATATGGCACCAGGCCATTCGCCAACAGGCGGCCGTCTTCGGTTAATCCAACTTGCCAGCGCAAAGCGTCGCGACTGAGTTCGGTGGGAATGCCAATTGGCAATACCGAATCATGCTCCACGGCTTTTATATCCGGTGTATTGACAACCCAGGTAATGAGCCTCGGTTGCCGGTGCAGCGATGCTCGCATGAGCGCATCGTCGAGGTTAAACCAACGTGGATGGCGAGGTGCCGCCGCCTGAGGGTTAATTGCGATAACCTCGATATAGGCATCGTTTCCCAGTTGCATCAGGTGGTTGTGCGTACCCATGGTTTTGTGAGTGCCCCCTGCCGGAATCTCGACAGCCAGTGTCGAACGGATGTAGTCAACTCCCTGTTGCAGTGTTTCAGCGGCAATTACCAGGTGGTCGAGTCGGTTCATCTGCGCAATCTAATCCGAAAGCGGTATATAAACAAGTTTTGAAAAACCCAATCGCCTCACAATAAGTGGATTTTCAAGTCTTACTGGATTATGTTGTGCGAATGTTTCGAACGAGGTTGAATCGATGAATATTCTCACCAGCAAACTCGACTATGCGGTCGGTAATACTAACTATCAGGCTTATCTCGCCCGTGATGAATCGGTTAAAGCCCCGGCTCCCGGGGTGATCATAGTGCACGAATGGTGGGGTATTAACGACTACATCGTTAAACGTGCGCATATGCTGGCCGAACTCGGTTACGTGGCACTCGCAATTGACATGTTTGGCGAAGGCAGGGTCGCCGCCAATACCGACGAGGCCGGCAATATGATGAACGCAGTGCTGGGTGATATGGACAGCGGCACGGCGGTCCTGCGCGCGGGTTACCAGTTGTTAATTGACCAGGCCTCGGTAGACGCGCAAAAAACAGCTGCTATCGGTTACTGTTTTGGTGGCGCCATGGCATTGCACATGGCGCGTATTGGCTTACCGCTATCGGCGGTTGCCAGCTTCCACGGCGCCCTCGGTTCGTTCCATGAGGCGGAGCCGGGGAGTATCCAGCCGCGTATTCTAGTTTGTCATGGCGAAGCCGATTCGATGGTCACCATGGACGATCTGGCGAACTTCAGGACAGAGATGGATGCCGCCGGTGCGGACTACGAAGTGAACCTGTACGCGGGCGCCAAACATGGTTTTTCCAATCCCGGGGCAGATGATAAAGCCAGTAAGTACGGTATCGACGTCGGTTACAATGCCGAAGCGGACCAGTCCTCCTGGCAGGCAATGACATCGCTTTTTAACAGGGTATTTCAGGAGTAGCACGAAAATGTCCGTGAAAAAAGACCTTAGAGGACATCGCCGCCACTACGAGAGTGGCAGTATTGGCAGGGATAACCTCGATCCCAACCCATTTATGCAGTTTGGTAGATGGTTGCAGGAGTCCATCGATATGGAAGCGATCGATGCCACCGCAATGACACTGGCGACCGCGACAAGCGACGGTATCCCCTCGGCGAGAATTATTTTACTCAAGCAGTACGATGAACAGGGATTTTGCTGGTATACCGATTCGCGCAGCCAGAAAGGTCAGGAACTGGCGAACAATGCGCAGGCTACGATGTTGTTTTACTGGCGCGAGATGAACAGACAGGTCAGGATCCAGGGCAGCGTCGAACAGCTGTCGGCAGAAGATGCCGAGGCTTATTTTAACTCGAGACCCGATGGCAGTCGCTTCAGTGCCGCTGCCTCTTGTCAGTCGTCCCCGGTGGAGAAAAGAGCCGACCTGGAAAAAGAAGTCCAGCGCCTGCGCGAGTTATATCCGCAGGGCGATGTACCAAGGCCGGCAACCTGGATAGGCTACCGCCTGAAACCAGTCTATTTCGAATTCTGGCAGGGCCTGGTCAACCGCTTACACGACCGTCTGGTTTATCGACCTACTACTGAAAATAGCTGGTCTATAGAAAGAATTTCTCCCTGATCATGTTGCTCGCTGCGTTCGTTGCATTTGTTCATTTCCTCGCGTTCTTTGTATTGACGACCACGCTCGTGTTACAGCTTGGCCTGCTCACTGATTCAATCAGCGTCGCTACCGCGCGTAGGATTCAGCGTGCCGACCGGATCGCCGGCATTGCCGCCATACTGGTGTTGATATTTGGTTTTTTACGTGTTTATTACTTTGAAAAGGGAGCGGACTATTATTTCGACAATACCTTCTTCCTGATCAAGTTAGCCCTGTTTATTGCAGCCGCCCTGATATCGATCTATCCCACGGTCAGTTATGCGCGCTGGAGCCCAGAATTAAAGCAGGAGATCGCTCCCGAAATTCCAGCAGCAACGCTGCTCAGAATTCGGAAAATCATTCACTACGAACTGATCGCTATTCTCGGCATATTGTTATGCGCCTCACTAATGGCAAAAGGCTTCGGCTAAGAGAATATCAAGGGGTCAGACTCGTTGAAAATGATGCTATAAACTGTTATGGTGTAAACCTGACAAGAACTAAGTGAGGTGGATTTTCATGCCGCGATTACCGCGTTTTGTCCTTCCTGGCCAACCTCAACATGTTATTCAGCGAGGCAACGATCACCAGCCTATTTTCCGTGCTGAAAGCGACTATCGTTTCTATTTGGATAAACTGGCTGAAGCAGCAACAAAACATCAGTGCGACATCCATGCCTATGTTCTGATGACGAACCACGTACATTTGCTGATTACCCCTCAGAAAGATAGCAGCATCAGCAAAACGATGCAGACATTAGGTCGGCACTACGTACAGTATTTCAATACCCGCTACCATCGGACCGGGACCTTATGGGAAGGGCGTTACAGGGCGACATTAATCGATACCGAGCAGTATCTATTTACCTGTATGCGATACATAGAACTGAACCCTGTCAGGGCTAACAAGATGGTGGATCACCCATCGGAATATCCCTGGTCAAGTTACCACAGTAACGCCCTTGGCCAACCAGATAGCCTGCTAACACCCCATCGAGAGTATAAACGACTTGGCGCTAATGATTCGGACCA
>QNFD01000244.1 GCA_003645435.1 Gammaproteobacteria bacterium
CGCCCTCGCGCAAAGAGATGTGAGTTCAATCCTGCTGGAAGGCTTACGCCGCCTGGAGTACCGGGGATATGACTCGGCCGGGATTGCGGTTATCAATGAACAAGAACTGGAACGGTACAGGGCCCTGGGCAAGGTAAAGCAGTTAACTGATCGGGTTCCGCAGGACCAGGTCGGCAAGATCGGCATAGCCCATACGCGCTGGGCCACTCATGGCGAACCATCCGAGATCAATGCACACCCGCATTTTTCGAGAGACCGTATCGCCGTGGTACATAACGGCATTATCGAAAATTACAGGGAAATTCGTGAGAACTTGCTCGCTTCAGGCTATGAGTTTACTTCTGAAACGGATACCGAGGTGATAGCTCATCTGATAGAAAGCTACTACCAGGACGATTTATTCGGGGCCGTAAAAAAGGCTGCCGACCAGCTCAGGGGCGCGTTCTCTCTCGCTATCATCGCTACCGATAACCCGCGTGAACTGGTTGCCTGCCGCCGAGGCAGCCCGCTGGTAGTAGGCCTTGGTATCCATGAGAATTTTGTCGCCTCGGATGTATCGGCATTACTGCCGGTTACGAATCGATTCATCTACCTCGACGAGGGAGATTTTGTCGTACTCAAAGATGAAGGCTATGCGCTATATGACGCCGCCGGCAAGTCAAAAAAACTCGAAATCAATATCAGCGAGCTGAGCGGAGACTCTGCAAATAAAGGCAATTATCGCCATTACATGCAAAAAGAAATCCATGAACAGGCGCGTGCTATCACGGATTGCCTGGAAGGCCGAATTAATTCAACGACGGTGCTCGATTCGATCTTTGGAGTTAAGTCAGAAGCAATATTTACCCAACTTCAGAATATCCAGATCGTCGCCTGCGGCACCAGCTATCATGCGGGATTTGTTGCCAAATACTGGATCGAAGCATTGCTAGGTATACCCTGCCAGATCGAAGTGGCTAGCGAATTCCGCTACAGGAAATCGGTAGTGCCGAAGGATACGCTGTTTGTGACCCTGTCACAGTCGGGTGAAACAGCAGATACCCTGGCCGCATTGCGGAACCTGTCGAGCGATAACTATTGTGGTTCGCTAAGCATTTGCAATGTGCCCGAATCGCCGCTGGTACGTGAATCTCAGCTGGTTTTAATGACCCGGGCCGGCCCCGAAATAGGCGTCGCCTCAACCAAGGCGTTTACCACTCAACTGGTGTCGATGCTGCTGCTGGTGATTGCGATAGGCAAGCTGCGCAACATGGAAGAAAGCGTGATTACTTCGATCGTCAAGGAACTAATTGAATTACCGCGGCAGGTCGAACAGTTGCTGCGACTGGACTCGCAAATTAAACTGATCGCAGAAGATTTCATCGACAAGCAACACGCTCTTTTTCTGGGCAGGGGCGAACATTATCCAATCGCGATGGAAGGCGCGCTGAAGTTGAAGGAAATATCTTATATCCATGCCGAGGCCTATCCTGCCGGCGAATTGAAGCATGGTCCACTGGCGCTGGTCGATTCTGAAATGCCGGTTATCGTCGTTACCCCGAATGACGAGTTGCTGGAAAAATTGCAGTCCAACATGCAGGAAGTCAAAGCACGCGGCGGAAAGCTTTACGTATTTGCTCATCAGGGCGCCAGGCTCGACGAGGAAAGCAACGATGTAGTCGTCGAAATGGATTGTGAAACCAGTTGGGTGACACCGATCCTGTCTACTATTCCGTTACAGTTACTAAGTTATCATGTCGCCGTATTGAGGGGCACCGATGTCGACCAGCCACGCAACCTGGCGAAGTCAGTTACCGTAGAATAACCAAACCCGGTATTTATCGGTGTAGGCGCCGTCGCTATTGGTGTAAATCTTTTTGCAGCTGAGTCAGGTTTTCCTGCCAGGAAAACACTTCTCTGGGTTGATTGATTAATTCAATGAGTTTCGAAACGCTCATAAATTCGAATCTCTCCTCGATCTCTGGCAGGTTTTTGGCTAAAAATTCGATGGTAGGACTATGCGGATGACCGATTGCGATCGCGGAGCCGCGCTCCTGCGCTTTTCGTAACCAGATATGAAACTGTAAACGTATCGATTCGACATTGCTGTAGTCATTATCAAGAAACACGTCCCGGGAAATCGAATCGAGGCCGGAATTCAGTGCCACGTGCTGTGCAACGCTGCGAGGGGTAGTGAGGCTGTCGAGAAAATACAGATTAGAATTGTAAGATCGGATGCTATCCATAATCGGGCGCATAAAATAATCGATTTCCGTCAAATGACTGCCCATATGGTTGTTGATACCTTTGATATTGGGCATCGCAGCTAACATGGAATGCAGATTTACGACGAGTTGATCCTCATTCATCGATTCGTTGAGGGCATTCGGTTCCCTGACTGCTAAAGCACTGGACGATTGCAGCGGGAGATGAAGGATAGTTTCCTTATCCATTTCGTTGGCCAGGTTTGCCAGCCTCTTGCTGTAGGTGGCATCGGGAATTATGGCGTAGGTATGATCCCCTTCGAGTTCAATCGCGGCCTGGCCCTTGCTCAGGGAATAACCCAGATCATCGATAACCAGCGATAAAATGGGCTTTTGATCGGCGTTTGCGGCTGCTGCCAGGACCAGGCAGAAAAGCGGGGTGATTAAAAATTGCCGGGCCCTGCCCCGGTAGTTAGCTACTTTCAAGCTGACTCAGGATGTGCAGGCCTTTAAGAAGATTTAGCGCTTCGTAAAGCTGGAAGTCAGTTTCAGCCAGTTTTTCCGATCCGGAATTGTCTTTGCCATCGCTTTCAGGAGATTCACCATTTGGGTTGCTCAGGCGGCCATCGAGGTCTTTTTCTGAAAGTGAAACTCTTCCTTTTGCATCTTTGGCTGGTATTTTCAAAGTACTCAACTTGATATCCGGAACTATGCCCTTGGCCTGAATTGAGCGGCCATTGGGCGTAAAATAGCGCGCAGTGGTCAGTTTCACGGCCGATCCATTGCGTAATTCCTGGATAGTTTGAACCGAACCCTTACCAAATGATTTGGTGCCCATGATTATTGCGCGTTTGTGGTCCTGCATTGCCCCGGCGACAATTTCTGATGCCGATGCCGATCCGCCATTAATTAAAACCACCAGCGGTGCGCCATTCAGGCTGTCGCCTGGAGTTGCGAGATATTTATGGCTTGAATCATCGATCCTGCCCTCGGTATAGACAATCATTCCGTTATCAATAAAAGCGTCGGAAACGCCAACCGCACCATTGAGTACACCGCCCGGGTTATTGCGTAGATCAAGAATCATGCCCTGCAGGGTATTTTCCTTTTGCAGGTCAGAGATTGCTTTTAGCAGGTCGGTAGTAGTGCGTGACTGGAAATTGGTTATGCGGACGTAACCGTAACCCGGTTCCAGCATTCGGTTCTTGACGCTTTTAACACGAATAATTTCTCGTGTAATGGTTATTTCCAGGGGTTTAGATTCGCCTTCCCTGACTATGGTTAGTTTTATGTCTGTATTCGGTTTGCCGCGCATAATCTTGACGGCATCGCTTAGCGTCATGCCCTTGACCTGTTTGTCGTCAAGCATGATGATGAGATCGCTGGCCTGAACACCAGCGCGTGACGCGGGCGTATCGTCTATCGGTGAGATAACCTTGACGAACCCGTTTTCCATGCCGACTTCGATCCCGAGTCCACCGAATTGTCCGGTAGTGCCGATTTTCAGGTCGCTGAATTCGCTCGTATTCAAATAAGATGAATGTGGATCCAGGCCGCTGAGCATTCCCCTGATCGCATCTTCAATCAGGCTTTTGTCGTCGACTCCCTCGACATAATCGGATTTGATCCGGGAAAAAACCTCGGTAAAGGCCTGTAGTTCCTCGAATGGAATATCCTGGTTTTCTTTCAGCGCGTAAACGCTATGCCCGATAGCCAGTGAAAGGCCGAGCACTATACCTACCACAAAGTAGGTTGATTTTCGTAAATTGTTAAGCATTAATTTCTCCACATGCCGTGCGCTTATTGTAGACCAGATTTAACTCAAGAAGTTGTAAACAGTTGGTAACTTCATGAATAATCTTAAGATGGCCCCAAATAACCTGTAATCAAGTGTGCGGTTTACGCTTGATCACGAATCGAACCTGTTACCGGCCTTGCACCATCGTGTCGGGTTTTGTGGTTTGCCTTTTTTTCGAATTTCGAAATATAGACCGGCCTTTTGCTGTCCGCCACTGCTGCCAATACTACCGATTATATCACCGGACTCAACCCATTCCCCGGCTGATTTAAACAATGACTCATTATGGCCGTAGAGTGAAAGATAGGAATTGCCATGATCAATGATGATTAAATAACCAAATCCTCGAAGCCAGTCGGCGAAAGCGACGCGACCATGCGAGACTGCCCTGACATGATTACCCGCCGGCGCATAGATCATAATACCCTGCCAAAGCAGGTTGGAAGGCTTTTTTGGCCGGCCGAATAGTTTTTTAACCTTGCCGTCAACCGGCCATGCCAGTTGCCCCCTCAGCTTGGCGAAAGCCTTTCTATCTATATTCGGGTCTGGTATCTCGATCAATATTTCCTGAATCGAGCTAATCAGTTCCTGCAGCTGTGAAGCCTCGTCTTCGAGTCGTACCAGGTCCCCGCCCTGTTTTTTGATTTGCCGGTTTAACGCGCTAATGATCTGTTCTCGTTTGGCCTTGTCTTTCTCGAGCTGGGCCTTTTGATTTTTTAACAATTGATGGCTCTTTTCGAGCTCCAGCCTGGTTTTGTTGATGCTGGTCTCGGTTTCGAGAATCTTGTTGATATTAATCTTTACGGTTTCAATCAGGTTGGCGCGGGCCTCGGAAAAGTACTGGTAGTACACCAGGTTGCGTTGCAAATCC
>QNFD01000245.1 GCA_003645435.1 Gammaproteobacteria bacterium
ACATACCCATCACGATCACCACCACGATCAGGACCAGGAGCATCATCATGCCCACGATCACTTCAACTCGGTATCGATAACCCTGGGCGAGGTAGACTCGGACAAGATCGTCGATATCATCGGTGAGTTAATAGCCGGCAATACTATATTTAGAGTCAAAGGCTTTCTCGCTATTCCCGGTAAACCCATGCGGCAGGTATTACAGGGCGTCGGTGAACGATTCGACAGGTACTTCGATCGCGCCTGGGCCGAGGATGAAACCAGGCAAAGCAGGCTGGTTTTGATCGGTAAGGATTTGGTCGACGACCATTTACGTACCGCGCTCGAAGCGGCAGTGGTTTAATCCCCGCCCCGGGTTAGCCAGGTATGCATCTACTCGCGGCAAAACCCGGCGGCTTTATCGATGAAGAAGGCATTGTCGATCTTCAGCAGTCGCCCGGCGATATCGTTCTTTTATCGTCACAGGATACCTCGCTGGGCCTGCTCGCCGAGGTCGCCGATCAACTGCCGGAAGATTACCCGCAACTGCGCCTGGCGAACCTGGTCAACTTGTCAAAACCGGCGGCTTACGATTTATACGAAGAAACCGTACTGCAGCATAGCAAACTGATTATCGTCGCTATACTCGGCGGCATCGGCTACTGGCGTTATGGTATCGAGCAATTACAGGAACTGGCGTCAAAGCGCGGAATCAGCCTGATCCTGGTACCGGGAGACGACCAGGTCGATCACGAGTTGACCAAGTCGTCGACCTGCGATGCTCGGCATTGCCATAATGTCTGGCGTTATCTTCGCGAGGGCAGTGCGCGCAATACGCGTAATTTATTAAATTACATCGCCTGCGAACTGCTGGAACTGCCGGCACATCAATACAGTTACGATCCGCCTCGCAGCCTGGCCCCCTGTTTGATCTACAGCCCGGGGGATGGTCAGGCTAGCCTCGAAGATTGGCAGAAACAAAAGAACGACGAACTTCCCACCGCGCTGCTGCTATTTTATCGTTCCCATGTTCAATCTGGTAACACCGATGCTTTCGATCAATTCATTGCGATACTGAAAAGCCGATTTAATGTGATGGCCGTGGCCGCGCTCTCGCTTAAGGATCCGGCTTGCCTGGCAACCGTGAACCATTTAATCAATGCGATAGAATGCGATGTGGTTATCAATACCACCAGTTTTTCGCAACATACGGAAGGCAACGCCGCACTATCGTCACAACCACAAACGCCGGTGCAGTTGTTCGAGCGAAACATACCGGTAATTCAGGCCATCCTCGCGGCCAACAGCGAGCAGGACTGGTCGCAGTCAAGCCAGGGCCTGAGGGCGCGTGATATTGCGATGAATGTCGTGTTGCCCGAATACGACGGCCGAATTATAAGTCGCGCGATCAGTTTTAAAGAACTGTTTCGGCGCTCCAAAGTATCTGAAATCGATATCTTGCGCTACCAGCTTCATCCCGAGCGTGCGGAATTTGTGGCCGGGCTCGCCTGGCGCTGGTCGCAGTTACGGCAAAAACCGAATACACAAAAGCGTATTGCTTTAATTCTCGCAAACTACCCGGCCAAAGATGGACGCATAGGTAATGGTGTCGGTCTCGATACACCCGCATCGGTTGTTAATATTCTACGAGCGCTAAAGCAAAGCGACTATCCAGTAGACGATATTCCCGCGGATGGCGATGCGTTGATTGCGCGGTTACAGGCCGGTGTTACCAACAATCTCGATAACATTGCGATCAAGGGCTGCTCGCAAAGTATATCGATAGAAGATTACCAGACCTGGTTTGGACAGCTACCCGTAGTTAATCAGGAGGCAGTGCTAGAGCGATGGGGTCAGGTCGATGCTGATCCAAAATTCCGCCGGGGCCGGATAATGATAGCGGGTATTCATTTGGGTGAAACCTTTGTCGGCATCCAGCCGGCGCGCGGATTTAATATAGATCTGGTTGCCAACTATCACGATCCTGACCTGGTACCGCCGCATGCCTACCTGGCCTTTTATTTCTGGTTGCGTCACGTCTATCGGGCCGACGCCTTTGCCCATGTTGGCAAGCACGGAAATCTGGAATGGCTGCCGGGCAAAAGTACCGCGCTGTCCGATCAATGCTGGCCGGATGCGGTATTTGGTCCAATGCCTCATTTGTACCCCTTTATCGTGAATGATCCGGGCGAAGGTGCACAGGCAAAACGAAGAGCCCAGGCGGTCATTATCGATCATTTAATGCCGCCCATGGCACGCGCGGAAATTTACGGTGATCTTCAGGAACTGGAAAAACTAATCGACGAGTATTACCAGGCGATGGGCATGGATCAACGGCGCGAAAATCATTTGCGAGAGAAAATCCTGACACTGGTTTGTGAAACTAATCTGGCTAATGAGTTAAATCTGGAAATCGATGAAACCGCCGACCACAATGAATAACTCGGCCAGGTAGATACTTATCTTTGCGAGCTGAAAGAAGCCCAGATTCGTCATGGACTGCATCGCTTCGGCCAGTTACCCGAAGACCACAATCTCGCGGAGACGATCGTCGCTTTGACGCGATTACCACGGGGAGAGGGTCGTAATGACGCGGGAATATTGCATAGCCTGGGTAGCGACCTGGATTTGCGCAACAGTGATGGTAAATTGTTCGATCCACTCAAGTTTGATCCCGCGGTTCCATGGCAGGGATCGAAACCCGCGCTGTTGGATGAAATTTGCAGTGATGACTGGCGTAATGAAGCGGATGCCCGGGAAAGACTCGAGTTGTTGGCCGAAGATTGCGTCGATAAAATTCTGCACAAGGCGTCGGTCAGCCAGTCGCTTGAGCAAACGCAGGCACTACTCGGTTATATCGAGAATATAATCGTACCCGCCGTCACCCGGTCTGCCGAAAACGAAATCGGCAATTTCATGCGTGCGCTGAATGGCGAATTCATACCCGCCGGACCCAGTGGTGCGCCGACGCGCGGACGGCTCGATGTATTGCCAACCGGGCGTAATTTTTATTCGATAGATTGCAGGGCGATACCGACTAAATCTGCCTGGGAGTTGGGCCAGTTGTCAGCTCAGCAATTACTCAACCGGCATTTGCAGGAACACGGCGAATATCCGCGACAGCTCGGTCTGTCGGTATGGGGGACTTCTACGATGCGTACCGGCGGTGATGATATTGCCCAGGCCCTGGCGCTGATGGGTGTTCGCCCGGTCTGGGCCGAGGCTTCCAACCGGGTTGTCGATATCGAAATTATCCCTGGCTTCCAGCTCGGGCGCCCCCGGGTCGATGTCACACTGCGGATTTCGGGATTCTTTCGTGATGCTTTTCCTAATGTGGCCCGATTATTCGATAAAGCGGTACAGGCCCTTGCCGATCTTGAAGAACCAGGCGATAGCAATACCCTGCGCCGGCATATCGAGGCTAGCCGTGAACAGCTGATTGCAAAGGGCCTTAACCCGCAACAGGCCGATGTGCAGGCAAGATTCCGGGTATTTGGATCGAAGCCGGGTAGTTACGGTGCAGGCTTGCAGGGATTGATAGACGAAGGGGCCTGGACGGATCAGTCTGATCTGGCGCAGGCCTATGTCAATTGGGGTGGTTATAGTTATAGCCAGGACAACTTTGGCGAGGCCGCGTTCATGGCCTTTGAATCCCGTCTCAGCGAGATCGAAGTAGTGGTCCAGAACCAGGACAATCGTGAACACGATCTGCTCGATTCGGACGATTATTATCAGTTCCAGGGTGGTATGAGTAATGCGGTATCGGTGCTCAGGGGTGAAACGCCGGTGGTTTATCATGGCGATCATTCGAATCCATCGGACCCAAAAATTCGTACCCTGAAGGAAGAGTTAAACCGGGTTATCCGCTCCAGGGTGATCAACCCGAAATGGATAACTGCGATGCGCGAACACGGCTACAAGGGCGCTTTCGAGATGGCGGCTTCGGTCGACTACCTGTTTGCCTATGATGCCACGACTAATTTGATCGATGATTATCAATATGAATTGGTGTCTGATGCGCTCGTATTCGACCGCGAAAACCGCCAGTTTCTGCAACAGTCAAATCCGCATGCATTGAAGGAAATGGCAGAAAAGTTACTCGAAGCGCAACAGCGAGGCCTCTGGCAAAATCCCGGTGACTACCATCAGCGGTTAATCGATACCATACTCGAGATCGATACTAGCCTTGAGGTGATCTCTTAACTTAGTTGACTGTCTCATTGGGAAAAGGGACTGGGAAAAGGTGACCGGGGAAAAGGTGACGGACCGGGGAAAAGGTGACGGAGGGATTATTTTTTAACCAGAGAGACAATCTTCTTTGGTCTACCTCTGGTTGATTGCCCTAGCTTAATGTTGTATTTTTCCTCTATATGTTGTCGGAAGCGGTCGTCACTAACCGGATGACAGTAATCACTAGCATTCTCAATAAGGTGGATGTCTTGATCGGACAATTGACATTTGAATAATTCTCGGTAAGCATAACACCGAGATTCAACGTCACAACCGAGTTTCAGGTATTCGTCATGTCGTATCAGGTTGCTTTCCCCGCCCCAGGCATTGATAAGGTAACTGGACCACTTATATTCATCTGGTCTGGTTACCATTCCGGCGGCAACTGGGTTTAATTCGATATAACGGCTACAGGTTAGAAAATATCGATCAGTCTGCACCAGACTGGATTTATGCCTACCTTCCCAAACTGTGCCGGTACGGTTGTAATATTTATTGAAGTAATACGCGTAGCGACTACCGATCACACGAGTGACTCGGGAGATTGAGTCAGCGTGTTCAGGTGTGACCAGAAAATGGATATGGTTAGTCATCAAGCAGTAGGCGTGAACTGCTACACCATAGCGCTTTGAGCACTCC
>QNFD01000246.1 GCA_003645435.1 Gammaproteobacteria bacterium
CGGTGATAATTTGCAGGCTCGCCAGTGGCTACAGGAAAATGAACTGGAAAGCGATCAGGAGTGCATCGTTCGTCGAATCGTTTTCGCGAATGGTCGTAGCAAGGCCTTTATCAATGGTCATAACGCGCCGCTGGCTCAACTCAAGGGTCTGAGCCAGTTACTGGTCGATCTGCATGGACAGCATGAACATCAATCCCTGCAAAAACTCGCGATTCAACAGCAGCTACTAGACGCTTACCTGGCCAATCCAGCACTGACTGGAGAGGTCAAACAGAAGTACCTGGACTGGCGTCGGCTAGAGCATGAATTAACTCAGCTACAGGCGGGATCGATCGAACGCGAACAACGCATCGACCTACTCAATCTTTATTGCCGTGAACTTGCAGAGCTCAGTCCTGTCGAAGGCGAAATCCAGACCCTGCAGGATGAATACAGTCGCCTCTCGCACGCGGGGCTCTTGCTCGAAAATACCGGGGCGGTACTGGCCCTTCTCTATGAAAATGATGAAAACACGGTGCAAAGCCAGCTCAGTCACTGCGAGCAAACGCTAAACAATGCGCTATCCCACGATGGCTCGCTGGCAAGTAGCCACGAGCTAATCAACAATGCCTTGATACAGGTCGAGGAAGCCAGCAAGGAGCTGAGAAACTATCAGGATTCGATTGATCTTGCGCCTGAACGCCTGGACTGGCTAAACGCACGTATTGCCAGGTCTCAGGAATTAGCCCGTAAGCATCACGTTGAAATCGAAGCCCTGTCCAATCTACGCCTTAACCTGGAACTCGAACTGGAGACTTTGCTGAATAGCGAACAAAATGCAGGTACGCTAGAACTGGAACTCAAACAGAAAAAGTCTGATTACCTGGTTGCTGCCGGTCAATTATCGGCAAGACGCAGGGACACAGCCCTGATCCTGTCCGCGCAAATCACCCAGGTTATGCAGCAACTCAGCATGGATGGCGGACAGTTCGAGGTCCAGGTCGACGAACTGGATGACGAGACCCGGTACAAGACCACCGGCATTAATACCATAAACTACCTTGTCAGCGCCAATCCGGGCCAGCCATTAAAACCATTAAACAAGGTCGCATCCGGCGGGGAATTGTCTCGAATCAGCCTGGCAATCCAGGTCATATTGAGTGAGTCATCGAGAATTCCGAGCCTCATATTTGATGAAGTAGACAGTGGCGTCGGTGGCGGCGTTGCCGAAATAATAGGCAGGAAGCTTCGTTGGCTGGGTGAAAACCGCCAGGTTTTCTGTGTTACCCACCTGCCCCAGGTAGCATCACAGGCGCACCATCACTATCGCGTGGAAAAAACCAGCAGTGCTGACGATACCACCACCGAGGTGATCGTTTTAAACAGGGAGGAACGACTCGAAGAAATCGCGCGAATGCTCGGCGGGATGACCATTACCGAACAGACCAGGGCCCATGCAAACGAGATGATCGCCGGTCAGGGCTGAATTGTTGGGGTTAATCGTCTACTTTTTGTTGTCGTCGTTGAATTGCCCGTACAGGACCATGGTGTGCTCGGTAATGGTGAAATTATATTTTTTCGCGATTTCCCGTTGGCGTTGCTCGATCACTTCATCGTAGAACTCGACCACCCTGCCGGTTGAAATATCGACCAGATGGTCATGATGCGCGCCATCGTTTAATTCGAATACCGCATGCCCGCCTTCAAAATGGTGGCGTGTTACCAGGTCCGCTGCTTCAAATTGGGTCAGAACTCGATATACCGTTGCCAGGGCGATTTCTTCGCCCGAATCGAGCAGCATTTTATAGATATCCTCGGCTTTCAGATGCCGGTCATCTGACTTTTCAAGCAATTCAAGAATTTTCATGCGTGGCAGGGTCAATTTCAACCCTGCATTTTTGATATCGGATGATTCCATAAAATAATGACTCTAAAGAATTGCAGCTTAGCCAACAGCCCAGTATTATTTACGCTTGAAATTCACCCCGACCAGCTAAATGAATCAGCGCTTTTTATTAATCGTTACCCTCGTCGCATTGATTGTAACATCCTCTGCCTGTGTCTACCGAGTAGATATCGCACAGGGAAACAGGATAGATGCGGAAACGGTGGGAAAACTTGAAACCGGCATGACCAGGAAACAGGTTGAATTCCTGCTTGGACAACCGGCGATTAGGGACCCCTACCATGCGGATCAATGGAATTATATCTATTACCTGAAAAGAGGCCAAACCGGCAAGGTAGACAAACGCGTAATGACCCTGCATTTTACCGACGATAAACTCTCCCTGATCGAGGGGGACTTACGCGGAGGCTGGTTATAGACGGCATTCTATGCCCCTACTCAGCCTTACCACCACCTTTTTTGGTTTTCAGTCCCTGCGCCGCCCTTTGCCGGCGCACTTCTTTCGGATCGGCAATTAACGGGCGATAGATTTCAATTCGATCACCATCGCTGAGTTCGTAGTCCGCAGACACGGCTTTACCAAACACACCAATATCACAGGATTCAGGATCAATCTCGGGAAAATGCTGCGTAATTTGGGATTGTCGTACCGCATCCCGGGGGGATGTACCAGCTTCGATTTCGCATTCGATAATTTTCTGCCTTGCGAGTGTGGCATAGGCATTTTCGATTGTTTTTATTTCATTCATTGGCAAAATAAATTCTGCGCCCTCTTACAAAAAGAATCTACCAGTGTGTTTGCAATCTGGGTAAAGATTGGCGCTATCAGGGTCGCTCCCAGTCCATGCGAAAACGCAAAATGCAAATCAAGCTCTATCTTGCTCGCACCGGGTTCAAATTCAGTAAATTTCCATTCACCATCGAGTTGTTTAAAGGGGCCATTTATCAGAGTCATTTTTATGCTTTTATTTTTATCGATCGTGTTTTTCGTAGTAAACCAGTGATTCACCCCAGCCTTTTTCATCAATATCGAAGCTTCCATCGAGGACTCGGTCTGGGTCAGTATCCGGCTTTCGGCACACCAGGGCAGAAATTCCGGGTATGCAGCGACATCATTTACTATTTCAAACATGATTCGAGCCGAGTAAGGCATTAGAGCGCTGCGATGAATACTCGGCACAGATCAAATCATTCCAATTGAATTGAGTAGTACGATTGTTAATAGAACCGGAGTGATATACCGAATCATGAAATTCCAGCTCTCATAATAATACTTGCCGGGTAAAGCCAGTTCGCGATAGCTCGTTTCACGAGGAATTACCCAGGCGACGAACATGCATATAAAGAGCGCTGACAGAGGCTGCAATATACGACTGGAGGTGAACATCATCATATCGTGAAAACTGGCATTATTCACTATACGCACGGCATCGTCGCCAAAGAATACCGCAATCGTAAAGCCCGCGCCATTCCAGATACTGTAAGATACGATCGAACCAAATCCCGTTATCCAGATACACACCCCCACCAGTATTGCGGCCTTTAAGCGCGTGAATAGATATCTACGTTGAAAGTAACTAACGGTGGCTTCCATTAAAGCCATTGACGTGGTTATCGCGGCGAGGAGTAACATCAGGAAAAACAACGCCGCACCGAGATAGCCCGAATCGAGCTTGTTAAATACTACCGGCAGAATGCGATAGGCGTACTGACTATCCAGGCTCGGTTCAAATCCGGTTGAAAAAGTCAGCGCGTTAATGGTCAGGCCGATAAATATAGAGAATAGTAAATCAATCGCAATCACCAGCATCGCCGAGTAGCCTATAGAGCTATTAGCTGGTAAATAGCTGCCATATACCATCATTGCCCCGAGGCCAAGCGCCAGCGTATAGAACGCCCTTTGCAAGGCCAGCATAGGCGCGTCGTTATTCAGATTTGAAAAATCCACATAAAGTAATACGCGGACGCTCTGATCAAAACCTGACGAAAATATGGCCAGCATGAAACCGATAACCAGTAACAGAATTAGCGCTGGCACCAGTACTAGTGAAAATCTTTCTATGCCATTTCTTAGCTGCTGTGCGCTAATTGTAACCAGTAACAGAATGAACAGGGTAAACCAGAGCATCATGCGCTCGGTGTCGGTGATGAATTCGTCAAAAGATCTCGACACCCCATCGGCGGACATGGCACTGAAAACGCCTAATCCGGATTTGAAAAAATAGGATAATGACCAACCCGCAATCACACTAAAGGTCGATACGATCATAAAGGCCGCCAGCATTGACAGGAATCCGGCGGATTTCCAGTAAACAGAAGATTTCTGCTGGGCCGCCAAAATTTCAAATGATCGAGGAGGATCAGATCGCCCTAACCTGCCCAGTAACAATTCTGCCATTAAAAGCGGCAACCCCAGAACAATCAGAAACAACAGATATAGCAACAGGAATGCGCTACCGCCATTTTGACCGACCAACACCGGAAAGGTGAGGAAATCATTCAGGCTCAGCGTTGCGCCTGCCGCGACCACTACAAAAGTGGATTGCGATCGCCAATGGAATCCATCGATTGACTTACTCATCTGCCTGATTGACCCGTTTGCGAGGGGATTGCGAATAGATCGTCATTTTCCCAACCCCGTTTTAAACTATTGATGCGGGCTCGCGGCAGGCCATCTTCGGTTAAATCGAGATTATAAAAAGCCAAACTATTTATATTTTTTAGTAAAATCAATAGACTACCCTATCCGACCGACCCTGATTGAAAACTGGTCGCAATACTTCCTGAAAAAATGGTGATAAAAATGGTTAAAAAACCGCGCGTACTGGTAACTCGTAAGTTACCCCAAACAGTCGAGGATAAACTCTCTGAGAATTTTGATACCATTCTTAATCCCGATGATAGCTTATATAGCACAGATGAATTGCTACGGCTGAGTAAAAACGTCGATGCCATA